>CALIIG010000174.1 GCA_938018155.1 uncultured Prevotella sp. | reverse complement strand
AGAACGGTTGAAAGCCCGGGGTGTTATGCGTCACCCCCGCAGGCAGTTCGGAGCCGCGCTCATTGTCTACCTTAAACGTAAAGCCTATGTAACATAGCAAGTACGGCAGCACGTAGGGTCTGCTTTTGCCCCACTGCTGACACCGTTTTTAAAAAAGCTGTCTTATTAATGACTAACTTAAAACACTTATTTTTATTCATGTATGAAAACCTATCAAAGTAACAAACTGGTTCTCTTACCCTGCCATTCGCTGTCGAGGCTGTCGATACGGGCTTCGGTCGCAGCAATGCTTCTCTTTGCGTGCAGCCCGTACGTAACGGCTGCCGAACCTGTAAACAGCGTTCAGAAAACCCATATATCGTTGCCCCAGCAAAAGAAAACGGTAAGGGGAAAGATTGTTGACGGCAACGGCGAGCCCATGATCGGGGTTACCATAGCCGAGAAAGGTACGAAGAACCGTGCCATAACCGATACCGACGGCAACTATACCATTCAGGTTGAAGGCAGCAGCCCCGTGCTCGTTGTAAGCTACGTGGGTTTCACCGAGCAGGCCATTACCGTAGGAAACCGCGCCAGCATCAACGTAACGATGAAAGAAGACAACCAGACGCTCAACGAGGTGGTTGTGCAGGGCTTCGGTATTCAGCAGAAAAAGGAATCGCTCACGGGTGCCATCTCAAGCATCAACGCCAGGGATGTATCACGTTCTCTTGCCACCACTGTTTCGGGTGCCCTCGTAGGCAAGGTAGCAGGCATCAACTCACGCCAGGCCGACGGCCGCCCGGGTGCCATTACATCGCTGCAAATCCGCAACATGGGCACGCCGCTTTACGTTATTGACGGTGTGGTAAAAGACGAGGGACAGTTCAACAATATCGACCAGAACGACATTGAACAAATCAGTATTCTCAAAGACGCATCGGCAGCCATCTACGGCGTTCGTGCTGCCAACGGTGTGGTTGTAGTAACTACCAAGCACGGCCATCTTAACGAATCGCTGGCCGTTGAGGTAAACGGCTACTACGGATGGCAGAATGTTTCGCGCATGGCCAGGCCGGCAAGCCTGAAAACTTATTTAAGCCATTACGTGGCTTCGCAGACGGTTCAGGGCACGCCCTACACGTATTCGAAGGACGAATACGAAAAGTGGATGACGGGTGCTGACGCTGATCACCGCGGGTTCGACTGGTACAAGTATGTATGGAACACCTCTCCGCAGACGTATATCAGCATGAATGCTTCGGGCGGTTCGGACAAAATAAACTACTATTTCTCCATAGGCAACCTTACACAAAACGCTATTATACGCAATTACGGAGGCTTTTACCGCACCAATGTGCAAATGAACATCGATGCAAAAATCAATACCCGGCTTACCGTAGGGGCGTCAATGAACGGCCGTATCGAAAAAAGGCGTCAGCCCGGTGTGCCCGGTGTGGACGACTACTGGCTGCCTCAATTCGCCACTTACCGCAATCTCCCAACGCGAAGACCCTTTGCTAACGACAACCCTGAATACCCACAGAAGGTCTCTTCCGAGTCGGACACGAACTTTGGACTGCTGAATTACAAGCGTACAGCGACAAGTGGCGCGTCATACAGCTCAACGGACATGCCGACTATGATATTGGCTATGGCCTGAAAGCACAGTGGATGCTGGGTTATTTCCTGGCATACCAGCAGCTGAACAACCACGAGTTTACGTGGAAACTGTATGGCTACGACCGCGTAAACGACAGGTATTATGTAACCGATGAGATGAACAATCCGTGGCGCGAGCGTCGTCTTGGCCACAACGAGGAACTTACATCCAACCTTCGTCTTACCTTCGACAGGCACTTCGGGCAGCACCATGTTTCGGCCATCCTGGGCCTTGACGCCTCAAAACGCCGTACGCCGTCGGTGTGGATGCACTCGCAGCCCGCTGCCAACGCCATGAAACTTATCTATTACGGCGACCTCGTTGAGCTTGACGACCGCGGCGATCAAACCGAAGCACGCCTGGGATGGATAGGGCGCGTCAACTACGATTACGCCAATAAGTATCTGCTTGAATTTTCAGTTCGCCGCGACGGTGCGTGGAAATGGGCACCCGGCCACAGGTGGGGCACGTTCCCCGCAGCATCTGCAGGCTGGCGAATATCGGAAGAAACATGGTGGCAGAACTCAAAACTGGGCACCATTTTCAACGATTTAAAGCTTCGTGTATCGTACGGAACCGTGGGCGATGACGATGTTGACGGCTATGCTGCATACGATTATCTGAGCGGCTACAACTATCGCAACGGCGGTACTGCACTGGGTGGAAAGTATGTCATAGGAAGCGTAGCGCGCGGCCTTCCCGCCACAACGTTTACGTGGATGAAGGCTCATATTCTTGACATTGGTATTGATTACGCATTTCTTAACAACCGCCTGACGGGTACGTTAGACTATTTTAACCGCAAGCGTACAGGCCTGCCGGCAAGCCGTTACGACGTGCTGATACCGAATGAAGTGGGCTTTTCGCTGCCGAAAGAGAACCTGAACTCTGACCGCCGCAGAGGTTTCGACGGTGCCATCACCTGGCACGACACGTGGAACAAGCTGCAATATTCGGCAGGTTTCAATTTTACCTATGCACGACGCTACGACTGGGAGCAATACAAACCGCGCTTTTCGAACAGCTGGGACGAATATAGAAATTCGTACACAAGACGCTATTCGGGCGTATTCTGGGGGCTGCAGTCGGACGGACAATTCCAGAGTTGGGACGAGATTGCAAACTATACTGTCGACAACGACGGTTACGGCAACAAAACCCTGCGCCCCGGCGACATCAGGTATAAAGACCAGAACGGCGACGGTGTAATCAATAACATGGACGAAGTACCCATCGGTTATCAGACGGGTAACACGCCAAACTTCAACTATGGTTTCAATTTTGCATTCAAATGGCAGGGCATTGACCTCGCCTTCGACCTTACGGGAGGCTCCGGCCTCGGCTTTATGCCCAACTGGGAACAGAAGCGACCCTTCCACGATGGAGGCAACAATCCCGAATATTACCTCAGCGACTGCTGGACATTAAGCGATATTTGGGACGCCAACAGCCCCCTGGTGAAAGGCAAATACCCCATGCCGCTCATAGGAAATGCCTCGCACAGCAACTACTGGACAAGCGATTTCTGGTTCCAGAACGTAAGATACATCAAGCTGCGCAACTTTGAAGTGGGATACAGTCTGCCGCAGCAGTGGCTTAAATTTGCCAGTATCAAGTCGCTCAGGCTCTACGTTGCCGGCACAAACCTGTTTACAATTACCAACAAGCACGGCTTCGACCCTGAAGGAACTACCGAGAGCGGGCTGCAATATCCTACGACACGAGTAATCAATGTGGGCTTTAACCTTAAATTTTAATTGAATATGAAGAATATAAAATACTTGTTTGCGTCGGTGCTTGCCGCAGCAACATTAAGCGGATGCAATGGCTTTCTGGACCAGCATCCCGACAATATCTATACGGACGATCAGGTGTTTGGCGACCAGAATATGATTAAATCGGTGCTGTCTAACATGTACGGACGCGTAACATACGGCATGAATCTGGACGACTGCTACTCGTTTACATACATCGATGAGGCAGCCAAGATGGATGGCGGACCCGATTATCTGCAGACCTATGGCGATAATCTGTTTCGTCTTTACGATTATGGCTTCATCCGAAACTGCAACCAGTTTCTCGAGGGGCTGCAAGCTACCCGCGCACTTACCGACGAACAGAAGAAGCCTTTGAACGGCGAAGTGAGATTCCTGCGCGCGTGGTGCTATTTTAATATGGTAAGAAGCCTGGGCGGTGTACCGCTGATGGGCGATGAGGTTTTTGTATACAACGGGCCCGACGACGTCAATAACATGCGGCGTCCGCGCTCGACCGAGGCCGACTGCTACGATTATATCATCAGCGAATGCAAGGCTGCTGCCAGCCTGCTGCCGACGTCGACGAACGTGCATAGTGCACGTGCAAACAAGTGGACTGCGGAGATGTTGGAAGCTCGTGCCGCCATTTACGCAGCGTCGTTAGCCACGTATAACAACCGCATGTCATCGCCCATCCGCACCGCGGGCGGCGAAGTGGGAATACCTCTCAGCAAGGCTGCCGGCTACTATCAGACGGCACTTGCAGCGGCAAAGGATGTGATCGAACACAGTCCGTACAGGCTTCAGAACGACCCGTCGGCGCGAAAGGGTGAGAATTTCTACAATGCCGTGTGCGTAAAAGACAACAATACCGAGGTGATTTGGGCGCGCGATTACCAGAAGCCCACCAGCACGGTAAGGTTTTCCAACCAGAATATACCCTCGCAATTCAAAGACGACGTCGACAACAGCTATGCCGGACCTACGCTGAATATGGTTGAACAGTTCGAGCCTCTCGTCACTACCACACCGGGTTTGCGGGCTTCGTTCAAGACGAAAAACACTGACGGGACGTACGTTTTCTACAATTCGTGCTCGGCTCCGTTCGACAATCGCGACCCCCGACTGTATGGAACGGTGCTCTATCCCGGCGGCAAGTTCCGCAATACACCGTGCGAACTGCAGGCCGGCCAGCTCGTTCTGCAAGGTGGAAACTGGGTGTTAAAGACCGCCGAACTGGGCTCAAAGGATGCCAATGGCAACATCATCACGTCAATGAACGGTCCTAAACGCAGCAACCAGCAATTCGTCAACAAAACGGGATTCTACTTCAGAAAGTTCCTCGATGAGGCTACAGGGTCGTCCATGCGCAACGGCGCGAGGTCGGATATGTGGTGGCCTTACTTCCGCATTTCAGAGGCATACCTCATCGCTTGCGAAGCCTGCTTTGAGACAGGCAACCAGTCTGACGCCGTAACATACATTAATGCGGTGCGCAACCGCGCCGGCGTACAGCCGCTTACAGCCGTTACCTTCGACAACATTGTGCACGAAAACGCCGTAGAATTCGCTTTCGAGTTCCACCGTTGGTGGGACCTTAAACGCTGGCGTATTGCCGATAAGGTGTTCGACGGCGACGACAACAATGCTACTGCACGCCACCGTGTGCTGTGGCCATACAAAGTAGTGGCACCCGGTAACGTCAATGACGGCAAGTGGGTATTTGTGGAAGACAAATACTTTATGTCGCCAAACGCCCGCCTTTTCCAAATGCGCAACTATTATAACTTCATTTCCAGCAGCTGGATTAACAACAATCCGAAGCTCGTCAAGAACCCGTATCAGTAAAATAAAATTGAAAACATCATGAAAAAATTATTTTATCATATTCTGTTTGCTTCGCTATCGGTGCTCGCCATCGCCTCTTGCGGCTATGATAACTTTGACGAACCCGAATCGATGCTTTCAGGAAGTGTACAGTATAACGGCCAGAACCTGCAGCTTCAAGGCTCAGGAGGCAGCATTCAGCTTCAGGCTTACCAGACGGGATACGAGCTAAAGTCGCCGATTACCATCTATGTTAATCAGGACGGACGCTTTAGTGCACGCCTGTTTAACGGCCATTACAAAATTGTTACCAAGGACAACAACGGACCGTGGGTCAACCGGCGCGACACGATTGAGGTTGACGTCAAGGGCAATACCGAAGTAAACATTCCGGTTACACCCTACTTTTTGCTCTCCGATTACAATTGTACGCTGAGCGGAAACCAGCTTACCGTGAGTTTCAAAATTCAGCAAATTGTAAGCTCGGCCGCCATAGCCTACGGTACAGTATGTATAGGACGCACCTCAATTGTAGACGAACAGAACAATGCTTTCCAGATTCGTCTCAATGCCGCCAGCCTTACACCGGGAGCCAACAGCTTCAGCTTTACCCTCACCGATGAGCAGAAAAAGGCCATCAGCGGGGCGGTAAAGGTTACGGCCCGCGTTGGTTTGCGCACGGTAGATGCCGACAAGTCTGTTTACACAAACATGGTTACGTTGAGCAAGTAAGTATCAGGTGGCTCAAATATCACCTGATATTACTGATAATTACAATTTGTAAGGTTATAAATAAGGCCATATCTGAACCTGAAAATCAGGGGAAGATATGGCTTTTGTCATTTAAGTTCTTTTGGGCATTATTCTTGTTCTTTTAGAACTATGGCAGAGAAACAGCTATATTGATGAAACTACTGTGCTTCCCTATAGTGTTGCGGGAGGGGCGCCGTACACCGGCCTTTTGCACGTGGAGGCAGGTTCTCCTTTTTCTGCTTGCCGTTCCAAGGGGCAGGACAGGAGATTTCCGGCTGTCGCTGCCACTGTGCCCACTCCTGACGCAGCCGAGGGCTCTTCTTCCTTCGAACCGCTTATTTTCCCGTTTTTTGTAGGTGTTTCTGCGGTAAATGTATGGTAAATTTTCAAGTATCGATGACGGCAATAAAACGATGGGAAATTTGTTTTTCAGTCTGTTTTTCTGTACTTTTGCGTTTCGGGGCAGTTGGTTTTTCATGCCGCGGAATTATTTTTCCTACCTTCGTTTGGGGCCGCCCCTGTGACGTATGATGAAAAGAACTGTAAAAACGCTGACCATTCGCAATACGTATCGCTCACTAACCTTACGGGCCCTGTGCCTTTTGCTGCTGCTTCTGCGACTTTCCGCCGCTCTGGCAGGCGGCAACTACCGCTTTACCCATCTCACGAGTGCGCAGGGACTTCCCCATCAGCAGGTCGAGGCTCTGGCGCAGGATGCCAGGGGATACATCTGGATAGGCATGCGTAACGGACTCGTTAGATATGACGGCTACAGTACGAAAGTGTATAGTCACGACGAGAAAAACCCGCACTCGCTGCCCAACGACTATATATGGGCTCTGCACGTTGACCGCCGTCACCGCCTCTGGATATGCACGGAGACGGGCATTTGCAGATATCGTCCCGAAACCGACGACTTTGAATATTACAAGAATGTGCGGGGGCTGTTCTGGACGATGGCCGAAACGTCGCGGGGTACCGTGTTTTTTGGCGGCGGCGTATTGTGCTCATACCGTGAGGCCGACAACAGCATCGTGAAGCATCCGCTGCCTACCCGCGCCTACGTAAACAGCATGGCTGTGGACGCTGCCGACAATCTGTATATTTCTACCAGTACGTCAATATTTTCCTATAACGCCGATATGACGCGTATTACACATCTGAATCCGGCCTGCTATCAGGACTGCCTGAAAAGTAACAACGTCATTATGCCCGTCTTCTTTGACCATGCGGGGCGGCTCTGGATAGGCCGCAACGGCAAGGGTGCCGTTCAGGTTGACCTGAAGACAGGGCGTCGTCGCTACTGGCTGTCCGGGCAGATGTCGGACGGAATGGTCAGAACTATCACCGAAGATGCCTCCCACCGTATATGGATGGGGACGGAAAATGGCATTACTGCCATCTATCCTGACGGGCATACAGACATTCTAAGGCACCGCTTCAGAGACAAGAGCAGCTTGGGCGACAACGCCATCTATGCCATTCTGTGTGACAGGCAGCAGAACATGTGGATAGGCTCTTACTTCGGAGGCGTAGATATAATGCGGAAGAACAACGGCCAGTTTACCTATTTTGAGCCTGGAAACTCGGCCGATGACATCAAGGCGCGCGTCCCCCGCATGATGACAGAGCCGACGTCTGGCACTTTCTGGATAGCCACCGAGGACGGAGGCATCAATATCTATAACCGTAAAACGGGACGCTTTACCGTTTTTCGCGGCATCCCCAACCTCGGAACCAATATCCATTCCCTGTATTATGACCGCAGCAAAAAGGAAATGTGGATAGGTACCCGCTTCAATGGGCTTTTCAGATACAATATGGTTACGCATGCCTGCCGCCACTACATGCTTTCGCATGGCCTCACGTCGGAGGGCGTTTTCTATATTGCCCGCCAGCACAGTGGGCGGTTATGGTTTGCCACCATGCAGGGTCTGCTTTATTATGACCCTCGTACAGACTCTTTCAAAAGCCCTGACGACGGCAGCCTTAGGAACGCCTTCGTCTATACAGTATGCATTGACAGGGACGACAACGTGTGGGCCGGAACCACGAACGGCGGCATATTCAAGGTTCCTGCACGGGGAGGAAGAATCGTCAACTGGCGGGCAGACGGGCGGCATGGGCTCAAGGACAACTACATCATCAGCCTGTTTCAGGATTCCCGTGGCACGATGTGGGTGGGCACCAACAGCAACGGGCTGCAGTATGTTGACCGTCGGAGCGGAACCATCAGGTCGCTGGGCAACGGCCAGCAGCTGTCAAAATGCACGGTTTGCAGCATCATAGAGGACGACATGGGGCGCTTGTGGATAAGTTCCAACTTAGGTCTTTTCTCTTATAATACCCGCAACAGGGTGTTGAACCGGTTCTCTATAGAAAGCGGTCTGCCCGTGAATGTGTTCAACTTCTCCTCTTCTCTGTCTGGCAGCGGGGGGCTTATGCTCTTCGGTACCACTGACGGGCTTATCACCTTCAATCCCCGGCGAATCACGAAAGAGGCAGGCCCCTTCTCCGTGCACATGAAGCAGCTGGTTATTGGCAATCGGGCAATGACAACTGCTACGCCCGACACGCCGCTCAATAGCGAGCTCGACGCCACGTCTTCTATCACGCTAAGCTATGACCAGGCACGGTCGTTCAGTATCGAATATGGCGTCATCATGCCAGGAGAAGCCGAGGCAATCAGTTACCAGGTGTTCTTAGAGGGCATTGACAAGGGGTGGCGCAACGTGGGGAATGACCGCAGCTTCAAGGGCTATAACCTGCCGTCGGGCACCTATGTGCTGCATGTCAGGGCCAACAATTCCAATGAAGGGTGGGAGCGCAGCCCCATCAAAACCCTTCGTATCGTGGTAAAGCTCCCGTTCTATCGTTCGGTCTGGGCCTATGTTCTTTATTTTTTGCTGGTAGTCTTGCTCTGCTGGCAGGTTTATCATTTGTTCAATATCCGGCTGAGGGCCCGCAATGCCGTGAAGATGGCGCGGCTGGAAAAGGAGAAGATAGAAGAGATTGATAAGGTCAAGTCAGACTTCTTTACCACCGTCTCGCATGAACTGAAGACGCCGCTGTCGCTTATCGTAGCTCCACTGAAGAGTATGTCGCATCAGAATATCGGCACAGAAATCCGTAAACATCTTGACATGGCCATTAGGAACACTCGCAAGATGGAAGGTCTTATCAACGAACTGGTAACGTTTAACAAGCTCGAAACCGATAGTCTTCCTTTTTTTATCCAGAAAGGGAATCCCGTAGAATTTATAGAAAAAGTAGCCCGACAGTTTGTTGATGCTGCAGCAGGGAAGCGTGTCGGGCTTCTCATTGACAGCGAGAATAACGGTGAAGACGTCTGGTTTTCGGCGTCTTATCTGGAGCATATTGTCAATAATCTTCTTTCCAACGCACTGAAGTTTACGCCTTCGGGCGGGCAGATAACGGTGAAAAGCAGTATCTGCACCCTGCCGGAAAAGCCTGACCTTTATTTGCGTCTTACGGTAAGTGATACGGGTGTGGGCATTGAGCCTGAAGAACAATCCTATATTTTTGACCGCTATTACCAGACACGCCGAGGGTATAACGCAAATACCGGCGGATGGGGCATAGGTCTTTCGCTGGTGAAACGCCTGACAGAGATACACCAGGGTACCATAAGCGTGCAGAGCGAGGTGGACAAAGGTTCGGTCTTTACCGTGCTTCTTGATGTTTCGCCTGAAGCTTTCAGTGCCACGAGCAGGATGAAAGACAGTCCGGTACCTCATCAATCTTCGAACTTCGTCAGTGAGGAAGAAACGGGCAGTGCAGCTTTGACGGCCGGAACAGACACACGGAAAGAACATGATGACGTCAGTCGGCCCGTATCTGTTTTGCTGGTAGAGGATAACCCTGACATGCTGTCGTTCCTGAAGGACTACTTTTCTTCATCGTATCATATCCTGACAGCCGTCAACGGTTGCGAGGCATTACGGATAGCGCAGGCAGGACAGGCCGACCTTGTTGTGTCAGATGTGATGATGCCTGAGATGGACGGCACAGAGCTGTGTCGGTGCATGAAACATGATATGTCTACTTCCCATATCCCCGTTATCCTGCTTACGGCCAGAGGCGAGACCGAAGATGTGCTTGCCGGATATGAGAGTGGTGCCGAGGCTTATATACAGAAGCCTTTCGATCCGCAAATCCTGGGGCTCCAGATTAAGAATATTCTACAATTGCAAACCAGCCGACAGCACGAAATGGCCAGCATGCAGGGGCGGAATATTGACGCTTTGCCGCTGAGCGAGCTTGACAAGAAGCTCTTGCGTCAAATTAATAACCTGATAGATAAAAATATAGGAAACAGCGACTTTTCTATCTCTGACATGACTGAAAACCTCGGAATAAGCAGGAGCCTGCTGCATGCCAAGATGAAGAATCTTTTGGGGCTTTCGGCAGGCGACTATCTGCGCAACAAACGTATGGAGCATGCCTGCCAGTTATTGAGGAGTGGATGTCATGTTTCCGAAACTGCATACCGGTCGGGCTTTGCCGACCCCAATTACTTCTCTAAGGCGTTTCGTAAATATACCGGCAAAAGTCCTACGGAGTTCATAAACACTTAACATCCGGCGTTGGCCTGGTGTTTTGAAAACATGTATAACACCGAGACAGCCCTATAAGCTTTTTTCTGTCTGTATAGGAGTTCTGCACAATATTACCCCTATCAGATACAATTTTACCTGTTACTTGTGACGTGACGGGTTACCTTTGCGTTATCTGTTATCAACGGGGAAAATAACCCCCATAGGCCATGGACAAATTAATACTTCTAATCCTATAAATTAAAAACTGATGAAACACAAATTTCATTACAAACAAAGGCCTGTTGCCTTGCTCCTGCTGCTGATGGGGTGCGGGCTGACAGGCACCAGTGCCTGGGCTGGGCGCGGCAGTGCACCGTCGGCAGCCCGTGTGTGGAAAACCAATGCGCCGACTCCTGCCGACAAGGGCGTTGTCAAGGGATTTATTGGCGACGAGAATGGTGAACCCGTCATTGGAGCCACGGTTAAGGTTGCAGGCACCACGAATGGAACCATTACCGATACCGAGGGCACCTTTACGCTGAACGCACCCACGGATGCTGAGCTTGAGATTTCGTATATCGGCTTCAAGAACAAGAATATCAGGCTCAAGGGACGTTCGTTTATCTCTATTTCGCTGATTCCTGATGACAAGGTTCTGGACGAGGTTGTAGTAGTAGGTTTCGGCAAACAGAAAAAAGAGTCGCTGGTTGGAGCCGTGCAAGCTGTGAAGCCGGAGGACTTGAAGATAACCTCTTCAAGTCTTACCACGTCGTTTGCAGGTAACATTCCGGGTATTATTGCTCGCCAGCGTAGTGGTGAACCTGGCTACGACAATGCCGAATTCTATATCCGGGGCATCTCTACTTTTGGCTCGAACAAGGCTCCGCTCATCATTCTTGACGGCGTAGAAATAAGTACAACCATGCTGAATAACATACCGCCGGAGTCGATTGAGAGCTTTTCGGTTCTGAAAGATGCCACGGCAACGTCGCTCTATGGCTCGCGTGGTGCCAACGGCGTCATTATCGTAAATACCCGCCAGGGTGCTTTTTCGGAGAAGATGCAGGTTGACGTACGGCTCGATAATACCTTTTCGTCGCCTACACGCATACAGGATATGGCAGGCGGCGTGTCATACATGCAGATGTTCAACGAGGCCATCTATAACGACGCTAAGGCTGTGGGACGTCCCTATACACCTTATTATAGTGATGACCGCATTGAGAAAACACGCACGAAAGCCAATCCTTACCTCTTCCCTGACAACGACTGGTACGACCTTCTTTTCAAAAAGGTGGCGACAAATCAGAATCTGAACCTGAGTATCAAAGGCGGAAGCAAGCTCATTACCTATTTCCTCAACGCCGGAATATTCTATGAGAACGGTATCGTTCGTCAACCATCAGAGAGTCAGGCACTCGATGTTTCGATACGAAACAAGAAGTATTTGTTCCAAAGTAACGTGACGGCGAATATCACCCGCACCACAAAGATTCAGTTGAACATGAATACTCAGCTTTTCTATAACCACTCGCCGAAAGAGTCTGTCACCAATCTTTTCTACAATACCATGCGTGTAAATCCCGTAGGATTTCCGGCAACGCTCCCTGGTGAGACTGGCGACACCTTTGTTCGCTATGGTATGAACACGCGCCAGGGCGTGGGAGGACTGCAGACTAATCCTTATGCGCTGCTTAGTTCGGGACAGACTGAGCGCAACTATGTGTATTCAACGACGGCCTTCAACGTCGATCAGGACCTGAAATTCATTACTCCCGGGCTAAAGGCTAACGCCATGGCGTCGTTCTATAATTACAGTTTCAACTGGTTAGACCATTGGATTGTGCCTTTCTATTACAAGGTTTCAGACAGCTATACCGTTACACCGGACGGTAAATACGTCTACGATACCGAGACAATAGGTGCGCCGGGGCAGCCCTATCTGCAATCAAATTCGGGCCGTGACCCCACAACCACTGTGTGGTCGTTGCAGGGAAAGCTCGACTATGCCCGCACCTTCGGTCCTCACGACGTTGGTGCGACGCTGGTGTACCACATGAAAGAAACAAAGAAGGTGAAAGACGGTGGTGACGAATACGACCTTCTGCCTTATCGCGAACAGGGTATTGCCGGTCGTCTGACGTACGACTTTGACCACCGTTACCTCGTAGAGGCTACGTTTGGATATAATGGATCGGAAAACTTCAAGAAGGGGAACCGCTTCGGTTTCTTCCCTGCCATGGCGCTGGGATGGACGGTTTCGAATGAGCATTTCTTCAAGAAGCTGAAACCCTATGTGCATAATCTGAAGATTCGTGGGTCGTATGGCCTGGTAGGTAACGACGCGCTGGCAAGCCGTTTTCCCTATATCACTACCGTAAATATGAACGCAGGAGGGGGCTGGTGGGTAGGCGACAACTACTCGAATATTCGTGTTCCATGGGTCACTACATACGGAAACGAGGCTGCTACCTGGGAAAAGGCACGCAAATTCAACCTCGGTCTTGACATGAACGTGAAAGGCAGTCTCGACTTCAGTATAGATTACTTCACCGAACGCCGTAGCGGAATATTCATGCAACGCCAGTCAATACTCTCGATTGCCGGTTACGGAACAAGTCGTCCGTATGCAAACATCGGCGCCGTTAACAACAAAGGTGTCGACATGAGTGTAGTTTATACAAGGGTTTTCAACAAGGACTTCACCGTGAAAGTAAACGGAAGCTTCACCTATGCCCACAACGAGGTGACAGATGTAGACGAGCCTGTGAACGTCAATAGCTACTATTCGCACATCGGCCATCCCATCAACAGTATACGCGGACTTGTGGCCGACGGATTGTTTACGTCTCAGGATGAAATCTATCACTCGCCACGTCAGGAGTTCGGAGCCTATACCGTGGGTGACATTAAATACAAAGACCTGAACGGCGACAATAAAATCGATCTGAATGATGTCACTACAATAGGCAACCCTACGATACCCGAGATGATATATGGTTTAGGCGCTACGGTGAAATATCGTAAGTTTGACGCCACGTTCCTGTTCCAAGGGGCCGGTAAGGTAAGCCTGATGATGAGCGATATACACCCGTTTGTCGACAAGTCGGGCGATGGATACGGCATCTCTCAGTACATAGTTGACGACCACTGGTCGGAGCAAAACAACAGCGCATCGGCCAAATACCCTCGCCTTTCGGCTACATTTGTCAACAACAATGTGCAGAGCAGCACTTATTATATGCGCAGCGGCAGCTATCTCCGCCTCAAGAACATAGAGGCAGGATATACGTTCAGGCCATGGCTTCGCGTCTATATGGCTGCCACAAATGTGTTTACCCTCTCGCCTTTCAAGACGTGGGATCCCGAAATGGGTGGCGGTAACGGCCTGAAATATCCCCTGCAGCGTACGTTCAAGATTGGCGTACAGTTCCATTATTAATTCACGAAAATAAGACTTTAACAATCATGAAACATAAACATTTACAGGTTCTCGCAACGGTTACGGCAGGCTTTCTGCTTGCCTCGTGCAACTTTCTGGACGTTGTTCCCGAAGGAAGCGCCACCACTGCAGACATATATAAGACACAGGCCCAGGCTGAAAAGATGGTAGTGGGCTGTTACAGGGAGATACCCGACTACTTCCATCCCCAGCAGTTCCCTGGCGTAACGGGGTCCGACGAGATGGTAATCGGCCACCGTGGCACGCCCCGTTGGTTCCACTATAAGAGCCTGATGAACGGTGATGAAAGCTCAAGCAACACCTATTATGGCCTTTGGAGCACCACGGCAAGCTCGTATCCTACGGGTGCCGTCAAGCAGGACATCTGGGGAGCCATACGTTATTGCTACAACGTTATTAACAATTTGGACAAGGTTCCCGACATTACCGAAGAGAATAAAAGCACATGGAAGGGTGAGATGCTGTTCCTGATAGCCTATTATCACCAGATAATGTTAGAATATTACGGCCCTGTCTTCCTTGTGAAACAGGAGAACAGTCCCGAAATGTCTTCTGAATTGATGCGCTCACCATATGACGAATGCGTCGACTTTATTGCCCAGAAGTATGACGAGGCCGCCCATTTGCTGCCCGCTGTACGCCCAAGTGGCGAGAAGGACCGTGCTACATCGGCTGCCGCATTGGGCTTTAAAGCTCGCCTTTTGCTCTATGCAGCCTCGCCTTTAGTGAACGGAAACAGCGAATATTACGCAAACTTCAAGAACCCCGATGGCACACCGCTTATGAATCTTGCTTACGATCGTGAGAAGTGGAAGCGTGCAATGGACGCTGCCGAAGCCGCCATCCAGCTGAGTGAAGCCAACGGTTACAAGCTATATGGCGGCGTAGCTGCCACCGCTGCACAGGGAAAGAAGAATTATCATGAGGCTTTCGTAGGCGGCAATTCAGGCTCGTTCAACAACTGGGACGAAATATTATTCGGACTCGGCAGTCAGGGAACCATCTCCTATTGCATCAAGAACATGGCTCCGCGCGTCGGCTTCACCTCATATAGCTCAAAGGGATTCCGCGGCTATATGTTCCCAACGTTCAGCTGTGCCAACCGTTTCTTCACCGATCGCGGCCTGCCTTGGGACATCGATCCGGCCACGAAGGACCTCAATCCTGAAACACTCGTTCCGGCTCCTGATTATCCAGCTGAACAGACATCGTGCTTCAACACCCATCGCGAGCCGCGTTTCTATGCGTCGATAGGCTTCGACCGCGGCAAGTTCGAGGTGCAGAACGGTGCCATTATGCTCAAGTGCCGCCGCGGAGAGCCCCAGCAGGACGACGGCAAGGAGAAGAACGAGTATCAGTGTGACAACGGTCTCTACTGCCAGAAATGGGTTTCAGGCAAGGACTCATACAATAAAACGCAGGACAAGATAACCTTTAACAGCTGGGTATTCCCCTATCTTCGTCTGGCCGAACTGTACTTAGACTATGTTGAGGCCGATTTCGAGTACAACAAGACGCTTAGTACAAAGAGCCTCTCTTACCTGAACAAGATTCGCGAGCGTTGCGGACTGCCCACGTTTCAGCAGTCGTGGAGCTACGTCGGTGGCATACCAACCGACGAGGCTACGCTCCGCAGGGTGGTACGTGATGAGCGTTCGAACGAGCTGGCTATGGAAGGACGCCGTTTCCACGACATCCGCCGGTGGAAGATTCTTGAGCAGGTTCTCGCCCACAAAGAGAAAGCATGGAACACTGCCGGCACCACAGCCGCACAGTATTATAAGCTTACTGACATGAACGATGGCTCGTACATCGACCGTTCCAAGATAACGGCACCGAAGAGTTACTGGCTGGCAATTCCCATCGACCAGATACAAATTGACCCGAATCTCGTGCAGAACCCAGGGTATTAACAGGGTAAAAAACCGATAAAAACAGTACAAACCAAACATCCCGCAACTCTCATCCTTGAGAGTTGCGGGATGTTTAGTCTCACACCGGCATGCTGTAGTTCTGGACTTTTCATGCCTTTGTCGCACTGTGTATGCTCTCGTACAAGCCACGTGGCGGTTTATATCGTAGCCCGCAACGCCCTGTTGTATGTCTTGCAATATCCGACAGAAGACCCCGTTGCGGCCTACTGCACGGCCCTGGCCAGGCAGTTTCCAACCCAAAGACACAGGAAACCTGCGGCTACGCTGCCCCCAATGTACAGGCCCGTCAACGCTATGCTGCCGTCTTTACCCAGCAACATACTTTCGTTTACAAAGGTTGAAAACGTGGTAAAGCCTCCGCAGAACCCCGTTGTAAGCAGTAGTTTTGTGTCATGTATTTGCCCTCGTAGTGAAGGCCCGAGAAAAAACCTATCAGCAGGCATCCTGCGATATTTACAACAAACGTGTGCAGCGGAAACGATACGGCCACACCCGCCTGCAACCATTTCGATACCACAAAACGGGCACCACCGCCCAGAAAGCTGCCCATACCCACAATCAGAAAATCTTTAAACATCATATGTTGTTTATTATAAACCATTGGCCGTTTTCATGCGCCCGGCCGGCCATGCCGGCTGTCCCGCCCCCTGACTATGCTGCCCTTCGCCTTGCCTGCCGGTGCCCTGCCAGCTGTTCCATGACAACAAAAGAGCCCCTCACCGGTTTAAACGGGAGGGGCTCAACCTTAAAGAGACTTTGCTGTGCAACCTATTGAATGATTGCTGTTACCCAAATACAACATCTTTTACTTTGTCATGAACCGGCTGTTGCCACCTGTTGAGCGAATGCTGCTTAAAAAATCATATACGAAGTATATCAAATTTTATTCATTGTGTTATCACTGTCGGTGACTCACGTCAGCGGATTTGCGCAGCCTTTCTTTTTAATCTTTTACCTATTTACTTTTAATAGTTCAGCGGTTCTACCTGGAAGAAGCTCTGCGGATGGTTGCAGACGGGGCACTTTTCGGGTGCATACTTGCCTACACATATATGTCCACAGTTGCGACATTGCCAGATCGTGTCTCCCTCGCGTGAGAAAACAACCTTGTCGTTTATATTTTGAAGCAGCTTGCGATAACGCTCTTCGTGATGCTTTTCAATTGCACCTACACCGCGAAACTTGGCTGCAATGCCCGGGAATCCTTCCTCTTTGGCTACACGTGCCATCTCCGAGTACATGTCAGTCCACTCATAATTCTCGCCTGCAGCAGCGTCAGCAAGGTTATCCGTTGTGGTAGGGATTGCGCCGTCGTGTAAGAATTTGAACCACATTTTAGCGTGTTCCTTTTCGTTGTGCGCCGTTTCCTCGAATATTCCTGCTATCTGATCGTATCCGTCCTTCTTTGCCTTTGATGCGTAATACAGGTATTTTGTATGTGCCTGACTTTCGCCGGCGAATGCTGCTTTCAGGTTTGCCTCCGTCCGGGTACCCTTTAAATGAGAGAGGTCAAGCTCCTGAAACTTGTCAGCTTTCGAATGGCAGATTGGACATTCGGCAGGTGCTTCTGCTCCCTCATAAACGTAACCGCAAACGGTGCAAATAAATGTTTTCTTCATAATGTGTTTTGTAACTTTTTGTATAACCTAACTAAATTCTCTGTTGCAAAGATAGGTAATTGGTTTGATATTTAGGGTTTTCAGGCAGAAAAAATCGCAGTGTTTAACACTTTATTTTGTAAATTTTACAGCTTTTCATCATAATCGACTGATTTTTACGTCAGAAAGCTCATTGTCCGACGGCCGTCAGCAGCGCGTATGACGACCGTCGAACGTGTTGTATGACGGCCGCCGGCAACGCTGCTGACGGCCGCCGAACGATGCCCCTTATCCTATAAAAACAAACATGTTGTGCGGCAGCGCACTGACGGTCAGGCCGCCGTACATTGATATTCAGGCCGTTGTACATTCATATCCGGGTCCTTATGCAAAAGGCCCTGTGCAGTTAAGCACAGGGCCTCATGCCGTTAGGCGGTATACCACATATCATGATGTGATATACCTTATATGATAAAGGTGCAGGCAGGGCCTCGTCGCGGCTTGTTGCCCGCACCTTTACGATGATGTGTTTACAGAATAACCTTGCGGCCTTTGTAAATGTAAATGCCGTGGGCAGGGCGGTTAACGCGGCGGCCCTGCAGGTCGTAGTAGCAGTCGTCGGCAGCTTTTTCCGGGGCGGGCCTTACGGTTTTGATACCCGTTGCCACGGGAACACCGGTCTGTGGCAGAGCTGCCATGTGCGAAGGATTGATGTAAGTTTCGAGCCCGTCAATAACCGTCTGCCCGTCTTTTGTATAGCCATAAATCATGCCGGCGGTGGAAAAGCTCTTCGCATCGGTAACATAGATGTTGCGCGTATAGGGCGAAACGTAAACGCCATAGGGATTTTGCAGCGCGTTTATCTTTGCCGTTACGTCGTCGTTGTATATTTTATCGGTTACGGTAGCGGTGCGGGGGTCGAGGGTTTTCAGCACCAGCGACGAGCCGCCGCTGTAATTAAAGCTCGTGCCCACGATGTAGAACAGCTCGCCGTCGGTTGTATTGTGGGTTGAAGCAAAGTCGAAAGTCTTCACCTCCTCGGTGTCGAGGTTCAGCAAAACCGTTGCCGCGGGCACATCAGTATAGTTGCCGGCTGCATTAATAAGCATGTATTTGCCTGCCAGCGACGTATTGCCGTAGAGGTTTTTTTTGCCTGTTTCAATATTCTTGATGAAAGTCATCGATGCCGCGTCAACCACACTCACCGTCGATTCGTGGCTGTGTGGCTCCTGAAAACTGTAGCCGCCGCTGTTGGCTACGTACAGTTTTCCTTTGTAAATTACGATGCCTTCGGGTTCCCATCCCACCTCGCAGGTGCCTACAATTTTATGTGTACGCACGTCGATTTTGGCTACAAAGCCTTTCGTAAACGTTTTACCTGCACACTGATGGGCGTACGATGTAACGTAAAGATAACGGCCGTCGGTAGCCATTTTGCGGTTGTTGGGCACGTCTTCAGTGGCTCCGCAGGCCGTGCCGTCGGGGTGGATGAACTGGATAATGTTCGACCAGTTTACGCAAACAGCCAGCAGCGTGTCGTTAACCTGGATAAGATGGTTGGGTGTGTCGCCGAGTTTCTTGCCGTTAACCTGCCTGAACCATCCGTTGGTCAGCGTGTGATTATCGCCGTTGTAGAACGAGAGCTGGCCGTCGTCCTGCTGCCACGAGCCTTCGTTGCAGAAGACGAGGCTCTCCTTTTTCGGGTCAGAGGTCTGGGCCTGAACGTGTAATACTGATGCCGTCAGCACCAGCACGAGTGAAAGTAACTGTTTAATCAT
>CALIIG010000173.1 GCA_938018155.1 uncultured Prevotella sp. | reverse complement strand
TTGTCCTTCGTGAGGAAGATGAAAGCCGATGTAGTGAATATTCAGTCCTCTGTTAATCCACATGGATTCATAATAAGTTTGTATTGAGAGCAAAGGAGAACCCATTAATACAGAAGGAGTGTGATGGTAAAGATCCTCGGTAACGACATCAACAGGCAGACGATTCTTCTCAATCATTAACCGGGTATAAGTAAATAGGAAGTTTGAATCAGTTTTAAGATGAATCAATCCGCCATTAATGAGAAACCGGCGGTAGCGTTCCATGAAGAAGGTTGAGGTGAGACGCTTGCGGGGATTCTTCATTTGGGGGTCAGAAAAAGTAAGCCAGATTTCCTGTACTTCATCCTTGGCAAAGAAACGATCAATAATTTCGATGTTGGTTCTAAGAAAGGCAACGTTCTCCATTTTCTGCTCGAGAGCTAAACGTGCTCCCGTCCACATGCGTGCTCCCTTAATGTCTATACCAATAAAATTGATGTTAGAGAAGAGTTTTGCCAGGCCAACGGTATATTCGCCTTTACCGCATCCCAGCTCGAGAACGATAGGGTTGCTGTTATGAAAATAGCGTGCCCGCCACTGTCCTTGCATGTCGAAGGGGATGTTTTCAATTGCAGAATAAGGATATTGGAATACGTTTTTAAAGGTTTCCATTTCTGCAAATTTTGCCAGTTTGCCTTTTCCCATATAATAAATATTCCTGATGATTTAGAGGCAAAGGTATGAAAAAAATAAGAAAACAGAGGTGAACAGGTCCTTTGTCTTCTCAAATGAATGTGAGATCGTATGCTCTGAATACTTAATTCATATAAAAATTGTAAACCTTTGAGCTATATCTTATGTCTGTTGATTGTTCATAAATTGCGCTCACGACTACTGTTTTCATTCGTCATCCAATATTTTTTGTATTTCTTCATCGGTTTTAGTCAGTCGTTGTTTGCATAAAGAAATGAGCTTCTGTGCCTTTTTAAGTTCTCTGGTAAGCTCATCGATGTCGAGTTCTCCTTCTTCTAACTTATGTACAATATCCTCAAGTTGATGAACAGCCTCTTCGTATTTAATATTTTCCTTTACCATGATAGTGAAGTGTTTGAATTTATTCGTGTATGATGATGGGGTATGAATTATCGAAAAATATGTCTTTAAACAGGAACTTTCAAAGATTTATTTTACAAGCGAATGAACAGAGCCGTTTTCGAATAGTGTTACAATTTCATCTCCATGCTTTAATATTGATGCTTTGCGTATAGCCTTCCCATTAATTGTTGTAATACTATAACCTCGTTTTAATAACAGCTTGGGATCTAACGATTTGGCTCTGATAGAAAGTTGTTCTATACGATTTTTCCGGATTGTTATTATACGTTCGGTTGCAGGTTTAAGACTTGCGTTGAGTGTAGAAAGCCGGAATTGTTCATGGGTAATACGGTCGCGGATAAGCGATGTAAGACGAGAGGAGAGGCGTTCTAATCGTGAAGGCTCAGAGCTTATGTATTGACGAACAAGTTGTGTAATCGTATTTTGACAGTCGTTGATATGTGCCCATACCTGCGCAAGGCAGTCAATGAGAAAAGCCGCAGCTGCCGTTGGTGTCTTTACTCGGGTGTGTGATACCATGTCGAGTACGCTTTCATCCCGCTCATGCCCAATACCGGTGATAACGGGTAAAGGAAAATTGGCTACATTTTCAGCCAGTAAGAGGGTGTCAAAGCCACTCATGTCGGCTGTTGCACCACCGCCTCGTATGATAACAACAACATCAAAGTTGTCTGCTTCAGCATTTATGGCATTGAGAGCAGCTACAATACTCTGCTCAACCATGTCGCCTTGCATAATAGATGGGAAAAGAACAGGCATGAATGAGAAACCGTAATCGTTATTAAATAACTGGTTACAGAAATCGCCATAGCCTGCTGCATTTTCGCTGGAAATTACAGCAATATGTTGTGGAAATAGTGGAAGCGTTAGCTCTTTTTGTAAATCAAACACACCTTCTTCCTTTAACTGATTGATAATTTCCATCCGTTTACGTGCCATATCACCTAATGTATAGGTGGAATCAATGTCTGAAACTATCCAGGAGAAGCCATAGGCTTCGTGAAAATCGGGATGAACAAGGAGCATCACTTTCATGCCCTGATGTAGTATTTGTCCGGTAATACTTTCAAAACGAGGACGTATTCGGTTCCAGGTTGCTTTCCAGCATTTTGCCGAAGCGCGTGCTATTGGCGTAGGAGATAACAAATCTTTCTGAATCAATTCCATAAAACAATGCCCCCTTACTTCTCTTATTTCTGAAAGTTCTGCCTCAACCCAGTAGTCTTTATCCATTGTAGTGGCAATGGCTTTCTGAACCATATTGTTCAACTCGAAGAGGGTCAGTGCTTTGGTTGATGCTGAAAAAGATGTATCCATTGTAATGGAGTTCTTGATTAGTTTCATGCAAAAGTAAGTTGAAAAGTGCTGAATCCCAAATGTTTTTCTTACTTTTGCAGAAGTTATATGGATAATGAAAACTCGAGTAGGAAGGCTACTTTAGAGCTCGGTACCCATCCTGTTGGGCAACTGTTGTTTCAATACGCTATGCCGGCAATTATTGCCATGACGGCATCCTCACTCTATAATATCATTGATAGAGCCTTTATTGGCCATGAGGTTGGACCAATGGGTATTTCTGGTTTAGCCATAACGTTCCCTTTTATGAATCTTTCTGGTGCTTTCGGCGCAGCGGTAGGTATCGGTGCTTCAACAGTTATATCAGTGCGATTAGGTCAGAAAGATTACAAAACAGCTGAAGTATTGTTGGGTAATACTGTCACACTGAACCTGATTGTAGGTTTTGTCTTTTCGGTAATTTGTTTAATATTCCTTGATCCAATACTTCGTTTTTTCGGCGCGAGTAGCCAAACGTTACCTTATGCCCGCAGTTTTATGGAGGTAATTTTAGCGGGGAATATGGTCACCCATATGTACTTTGGCCTGAATGCTGTGCTACGTGTTGCATCTAAACCGCGCCAGGCAATGTATGCCACTATTTTTACAGTGCTCATGAATGTTATCCTGGACATCATCTTTATACGATGGTGGCATTGGGGGATAAGGGGCGCAGCATTGGCAACAGTTATCTCACAGTCGCTGGCTTTAGTATATCAGCTTAAGTTATTTATGAACAGTAATGAACTGCTTCACCTCAAAAAAGGAATATATCGCCTGAAGAATGATCTTGTAAAAAACATTATAGGTATAGGCATTTCTCCTTTCCTTATGAATGTATGTGCGTGTGTCGTGGTTATTTTTATGAATAATCAGTTTGTACGTTATGGTGGCGACTGGGCTGTTGGGTCCTATGGAATAGCTAATGCGATTGGCACAGTGTTTCTCATGTTCATCATGGGGTTGAACCAAGGCATGCAGCCTATTGCCGGATATAACTATGGAAGTCAGCAGATTGACAGGTTGGAGCGTGTACTAAAGTTGGCTTTAATATCAGCAGTAACGATTATGACAATAGGCTGGCTTATCGCAATGATACTCCCACATCATTGTGCACGTATTTTCACTGACAATGAAACGTTAGTCAACATGTCGGCAAGGGCTATCAGGATAGACATGTTTTTCTTCCCGTTTGTTGGCTTTCAAATGGTAATAACAAACTTTTTCCAATGTATTGAAAAGGTGAAAGTGAGTATTTTCCTTTCACTTTCCCGTCAGCTTCTTTTCCTTATTCCTTTACTTTATATATTGCCTTTGTCCTACGGAATTGATGGTGTTTGGTATAGTTTACCTGCATCCGACCTTGTGGCATCGATTATGGCTGGAATAATGATGGCTATTTTCCTGAAGAAATTTAACAAGCAGATAAAGAAGGTTAATCATGAATAATCAAACTATTATTATTAATATTGGCCGTCAAATAGGCTCTGGGGGCGGAATGATAGCCCGTATGCTGGCTGACAAATTTGGCTGCAAGCTTTATGATAAAGAGCTTTTAAACCTCGCTGCTCGTGAGAGCGGGTTCAGCGAAACGCTGTTTGAGCAGAACGATGAGCAGAAAGGATTCTTTAAATCGCTATTTCATGTGCATGTACCATTGGTGGGAGAGAATAACTTTTATAGAAATAACATATCGCAGGAAAGTCTGTATCAGTTCCAGAGTGATGCAATAAAAAGGGCTGCCGACGAAGGAAGTAGTGTGTTTGTAGGGCGTACAGCTGATTATGTTCTGAGAGAATACAAGAATGCCGTTAGCGTATTTATCACGGCTAATATGGAGCAACGTATACAGAATGTGTGTAAACGACATAATCTGACAAGTAATGAGGCTCGGAAATATATTTGTAAACGTGAGGAGGACAGGGCGTCATATTATAACTATTATACGGGTAAACAGTGGGGTAAAGCCGAAAGTTACGATCTCTGCGTGAACAGTTCGGTCCTGAATATTGACAGAACCGTTGATCTTATAGCTTCTTTTATAAGAGAGAGGTTTGGTGATTGTTTTGAACATATCGGCTAACCCCTATAATATAATGTATAAGGTGTTGTCCCCAATTCTAAGTTGATGCTTATGCTTAAAGAGCAATTGATATGATGAAGATAGGTATAATAAGTGATACCCACGGTTTTTGGGACGATAAGTATGAGGAATATCTGGGTGCCTGTGATGAAATATGGCATGCAGGTGACATCGGCAGGAATGGTATTGCTGACCGATTTGAGGCTATGAAACCGCGTTTTAGAGCAGTATATGGTAATATAGACGACTGGGATATACACGACCGTTATCCCGAGATTCTGCGTTTTAAAGTAGAAGATGTTGATGTTTTGGTGAAACATATTGGAGGGTATCCTGGACATTATGATGCCTCTGTACGTAATCTTATTTACACAAGCCCGCCACAACTATTTATATCTGGTCATTCACATATTCTTAGAGTGATGACGGATAAGTCGCTGGGGCTGTTGCATATAAATCCTGGAGCAGCTGGTGTTACAGGATGGCATAAAGAAAGAACCATCGTAAGGCTTACCGTTGAAGGCAATAAATTTACCGATTGTGAGGTTATAACATTAGGAAAACGTGTAAAAACTGATAACCGTTAAAATCGTATGAACCAAACTCAGCTGATTAAAAATCTAAGTCTTGTCGGACTTCTATCTTTTGCCATAATGGCTGTTCTATATCTAAATGGCATGATAATGTTTTATTTTTCTTTCATTATCATTCTGTCTTTAAGTCCTTTAATAAGTCTCACGTCATGGGCGAATATCGTTATTTCTAAAGAAAACAAATAATAAAATAATTATAAATTA
>CALIIG010000172.1 GCA_938018155.1 uncultured Prevotella sp. | reverse complement strand
CCGTCAGCACCGCTGCTGACGGCCGTCGAACGATGACCTTTCCAACATAAACGAAACAACATAACAGCATAACCTCAGTAATATAATACTGAAAGGCTCTGACATTGATAGCGTAAATGGTTTTTGATAAAAAGGCAAAGTTTATAATAAAAAAATATTATCTTTGTAGATGGCACCAATATGTGTGTTATGCCACCTAAGTTTTTACATCTTTGTATTATACTTTTTGCTTTTCCCTGTGCACTCATCGCACAGGGAAATAAAACCGATTCACTTATCCATCAGGTTGATGAAGCCGTAAACAACGCTTCTCTGTATATTGCAAAGAGAGAGAAACATATCGTCCGTTTGCGTAACCGGCTTGACAAAATGCACGATAACAGGGAAGCATATCACGTAGCTTTTAAACTGTATGAAGCGTACAAGCCTTTTGTTAACGATTCGGCCATTTTTTATCTTAATCGGTGTATCGCAATGGCAACGGCGTTGAACAACAGGCAACATGCAAATTTGTGTCGCTCGTTGCTGGCTTTAAGGTGCGGCAATACGGGTATGTACAACGAGGCTTTAACCGTTTTGGGGCAGATAAATCCCGATGAAATGGGCAAAAATGAGCTTGGAACATATTATTTTGCCTACGTCCACGTGTATGGCGAACTGGCTTATTATACCCATCTTACTGACATGCATAAGCATTATGAGGGCAAACTGGCACGCTATCGGCGGCTAATGTTCAGTGTGTTGCCGCGCTACGACAACAACCGTATGCAGGAAAAAGAGCTTGCTTTGATGAATGCAGGACAGTATAAACAGTCGATGGCAGTGAACGATGAGTGGCTTAAGCACGTGCCGGAAGGCTCGCATGTATATGCCCTGGTGGCACTTTATCGATACCTTGAATATAAGAATGTGGGCGACTCTGTGCGCATGATGCAATGGCTTGCGCGCTCGGTTCTGGCCGATATACGCAATGGCGTGTTGGACCAGGGGTCGATGTGGGAAATGGCTAACCAGCTAATGGTTCGGGGAGATGTAGACAGAGCCTACCGCTATATCAGCTTTACGAGCGATTGCGCCAGCCGTTTTGGCTCGCGTCAGCGTCTGTCTCAAATATCGCCGCTGTTGTCAACTATCGCCAATCAGTACAAGGCCGAGAGCGAAAAGAATTACTATCGGTTGATGATAGCGTTGGGAATACTCACGGTGTTCATGCTGCTGGTATTGATGTTATACTATTATGCCAACCGCCAAAGGCAGCATTTGGCGGCTGTTCGCGACGATTTGAAGCGGAGTAACAACAAACTGTCACAGCTCAACAAACAACTGTCAGAGCTAAACGGCGAGCTTGTGGCAAGCAATGTACAGCTTATTGATGCCAACCGTGTGAAAGAAGAGTATGTGGGTCGTTTCATGCGGATGTGCTCAGTATATGTTGACAGGCTCGACGGTATGCGCAAACGGGTGAACCGTTTGGTAAAAACGGAGAGATATAACGAGCTGAAAGAGCTTGTAAAAACAACCGGCTCGAAGGATCTGGAGCTTGGTGAACTGTACGAAAACTTTGATAAAGCCTTTCTACATCTGTTCCCAAACTTTGTCGATTGTTTCAATGAGCTTCTGCGGCCACAGGAGCAAGTGCACCTGAATGAGAAAGAACGGCTGAACACTACCGTAAGAATTTTTGCACTGATACGCCTCGGGATAGACGACAGTAGCAAGATAGCCGAGTTTCTTCACTATTCGGTCAACACCATTTATAATTACAGAGCGCGTGTGAAAAACGGCGCAAGGGTCGACCGTGACACCTTTGAGGAACGGGTAAAAGCCATTGGAACGGTGGTGGTTAAATCGTAAAGTCCGATATTTAAAATGGTATTATAAGTTGGTTTAAATCGAAGAGCGGTATAATTTGTGTAAAGAAACTGTATTATTTAAATTATAATTTGAAGATGAAATTGTTCAAATCTCTGTTGGTTATTGCAGCCTTCATGGGCGCATTACCACAGGCTGTAATGGCTCAGCAATCAATTTTTGATCATCATTCCATCGTTTCGCCCCGCATAAATGCAGACGGAACGGTTACCTTCAGTCTGTATGCACCTAATGCCAGGCGGGTGCAGGTTACGAGTGACTGCCTCCCTCCTGACACCTTTCTTGTGAAAGGGAAGGTGAATTTACGCGATGGCATGTGCGACATGCAGCGTACAGGCGACGTCTGGACGTTTACCACACAGCGGCTTAAGCCCGAGTTTTACTACTATTGGTACACTGTTGACGGCGTGAGAACGAACGATCCGATGAACGTTTTCAAGGTACGCGACGTGGCAAATACCATGGATTATTTCCTGACAGGGACGGCTTTGTCCAATCCATATATCGTTGGCGACGTGCCTCATGGCACAGTTTCGCGCGTGTGGTACCCGTCAAAGCAAGCCGGTTTCAGCCGTCGCATGACGGTTTATACGCCTGCAGGCTACGAGGAAAGCACGAAACGGTATCCTGTTCTTTACCTGCTTCATGGCATGGGAGGCGACGAAGAGGCGTGGATGGCGACGGGACGCGCGGCCGAAATTCTCGATAACCTGATAGCCTCAGGAAAGGCTGTGCCTATGATTGTAGTGATGCCCAACGGCAATATTTCGCAACAGGCGGCTCCTGGAGAGGCTCCGGGACTACCGAAACAACCGTCATTCAATCTGCCTAAAACCATGGACGGCAGCTTTGAAGAGGCTTTCCCGGAAATAAAACAATTTGTAGAGCAACACTATCGTACCATAAACGACAAGTCGCATCGCGCTATTGCCGGCCTCTCTATGGGCGGATTTCACAGCCAGTCCATATCTGCAAACCATCCCGATTGGTTTAAATTTGTGGGTCTTTTCTCCGCAGCCATAGTAGACGGACAACGTCAAAAGAGCAACTTAAAGATGTATGGCCATTTCGAAGACAAGCTGAAAAAGCAGTTTGCAGATAAGAATTTATACTACTGGATGGGCATAGGGCGCACCGATTTCCTTTATGATATGAATAAAACTTATCGTGAAGGGCTCGATAAAATGGGCTGTAAATACACTTATATGGAAACCGACGGCGGCCATATATGGCGTAACTGGCGCGTGTATCTTACCGAATTTACGCAGAAATTGTTCAAATAGCAGATTTGAAAAACCTATAAGGTCGTATTAAAACCGCGGTGAAAACGGCATAAAATGTGGGTAAAACTTACCCGATACAAGAAAAAAGGCAGGGAAAAATGGCGGTAAATGCACATTTTTCCCTGCCTTTTTCAGATGATATGATAAAATAAAGGCCTTATTTTTTTGCTGTTTTTTCCTTCTTTGGTAAGGGTTCTTTCAACAGCAGGAGGCCCTTGAGGCTGAAGTCGGACGGCTCATTGTTGGTGAGAGTAAGCGATAATGTTTCGACGATAAGGGCGTTACCGTCGTATAAAATGGGTTGAACCGCCTTTTCATCATTATTCATTTTACGGAGCGTTTTCATCGGAATCACCATGCGAACAGGTTGCTTATAGCCTTGCGATTTCAGCGGAATGTTGACAGTTAACTGCCCGTCTTTCAACGTCGTGGTGAGGGTATCGAGATCGATGGGCACCATTGCGGCGTAGTCTTGGACGTTGAAAGCAGGGTAGGCGACGCCGTAAACACTGAGGTTTTCAGTCTGTACAGTGTCTTCATCATCAAGGAAATACCTCCTGCCATAAGCGGTAGAGTCCAGAATATCCGATACATCATCTTCGCGATAATAGGATGAAAGATATGACAATTGTTCTAAAACCCTTTGCATTTTGGGTTCTTTCGATTTGAAAAGCTGGTCATATTCGCGTTCGTTCAGCGGCAGTTTCTTGTCCTTTAGTGCTGTACGAATCTCATGTTTTATCCATATTCTCGACAGGTTGCTGTAGTTTTGTGGCCCTACCGACGTCAGAAACAGCACGGCTGCAAACGATACAGGAATCCAGATTACGCGACAGCCCTTGCACTTTACCAGCCAGAGGCACACACCGTAACACCACAAATTGAACGTCAATACGTACAAACGGGGCATCGTTAAGCCATAGTCAGAGAGGCGTCTTACGATGCCAACGGTCATCAATATAAGCAGCGGGAGCGTGAGAACGGGCAGCCATCGCATCACAAGTTTGTCGAAACGGTGTCCCTCTTCAAACCGTGTGGGGTATAGACAAAACAGTA
>CALIIG010000171.1 GCA_938018155.1 uncultured Prevotella sp. | reverse complement strand
AGCGCACTACGTTCGGGACGTAGGGGTCGGGCGTTCGAGTCGCCTAATCCCGACAAAGGCTCCGGTTAAATGACATTAACCGGAGCCTTTTGTTTTACCGTTTATTGGGCCATACCGATGGCAGCCACTGCGTCTTTGAGGTTGATATTACCCGTTACGAGCACACCAATACAATCGGTTTTACCCGATATCAGCACCACAGCTTCCCTAATTATATTGTCAGAACTTTTACGCGCTACGATGCTGATGTTGTCATCGTCCTGCTTAAAGGCGGCTATTTCATCGTAGCCGGCTTTCTCCAATCCGACAATCTGCTTCGTAAATTTTTTACGTATGCCACGCCTGCACTGGCTTAACGTAAGTACCCTGGCCGAATAAACCTGGCTCAACAAAGCCTGAAAGTTGCCTGCTTTCATCTTTGAAGCCACAATATTCATAACCAACCGGGGAGCACTTACATACTCAACGTGCCGTTTATCCTTAAAGTCGCGGAAAACCGATTCGGCGTCTTGTGCCGATGCCCACAGGCATGACGAGAGGAGAAAAAACGTAAACAATAATTTTTTCATGCTATGTAATTTTAAATACGAAATAACGATGGAAATCAGAAGGATACGTAATGTGAGAGGCGTTCCATGTCAGTGGGGGTAAAATCGTTTAACAGCCGAAGGTCGTCAAGGGTTTTCAGAGGGCCCCGTAAACGCCGGTAGTCGACTATGGCACGGGCCTGATAATAATTGATATAAGGATGACGACGCAGCTCGTTAAGCGTAAGCCGGTTTACATTTATCCGGTTTACATCGCCCGATATTTTGAAAAAAGCGAGTGCCTGTTGCGGGAAGTTGTCAATTTCAAGCAACTGACGCGATGAGTAGAAGCCGCCCAGACGGTTACGATAGCTCGTTATCTGGCGGGAAAAATAGCTGCCAATACCCGGAATACGCTGTAAAAGAGTGGTATCGGCCGTGTTTAAGTCGATGCTTTCGCCGGCTGTGAGCTTATGTTTATAATGGTTGACGGTATCGGCTGCTGCCCTTGTCTCGGGCTGATATAGTGATGATGCAGGGGCGTAATCGCTGCTAATACGGATATATGGTTCTAAAGCAAGATACTGTTTTCGTGTTAATCCATAGAGGCGGGCAAAGTCGATGGGACGGCGGTATATGCCACCCGCAGCACGATATTTATAGATATTGCGTACCTGCCAGGGCCGAAGCCCCAGCCGGAGCAGTGTTGTTGAATCGGCTGTATTGGGGTCGAAGGCAAACAATTCGGGCGTTGAGCCTTCTACACGATAATAGGAAGGAGAAGTGTTGGGAGCGTTAGCATATGGGCTGTCTGTAACACCCGCAGGACGAGTATCGGCAAACGACCGGGCCGTTTCGTCGTCATCGCTCAGAGCTATCACCACAAGGGCTGCCAAAGCAAGTGTGAGGAAGAAAAGCAATATACTGCGGTCGGAGCGGTTTAAGTAAAAAAGGTCTTTCAGATTCATGAGCGGTTTCCCCTTGATTCTTTTATTTTCAAACGGTTATGACAACCTGATTATTGTAAAACAAAACAAGTATATAGCAACTGACAGACGCTAAGCCTGCATAAACAAGAATGTAGCGATTGCAGAACGGGCCTGGTCAGATAATGCCAAACTGGTGCATGAAGATGCAAAGAATGGCCAAAGGGCAGACAAAGCGCACCAAAAACAGGAAGACAGGAAACAACCGAGTGCACACGGTTCCCCAATTGGTAAACTCGTCCTGCACCAATTTTACAGGGACAAACCATCCTATAAACAGGCAGGTAAGGAAACCACCGACGGGCAAAAATATCTGTCCCGTAACAAAATCGAATACATCAAACAACGGCTTGCCTGCAATTTGAAGTCGCTCATAGCCGCTCAACGAGAGCAAACAAAACAAGCCGACAATCATGGTTGACACCGTAACAACAGCAGCTCCCTT
>CALIIG010000170.1 GCA_938018155.1 uncultured Prevotella sp. | reverse complement strand
GACGGAGCCGAAAATGTGGACATCGTACTGCCCGTAGGCAAGTTCCTTTCAGAAGATTACGAGGGCGTGAGCGACGATATCAACGAACTAAAACAGGCCTGTGGCAACGTGCCCATGAAAGTAATTCTCGAAACATGCGACCTCGGCAGCCTCTCTAATGTCAAGAAAGCCGCCATCCTATCGATATATTCGGGTGCCGACTACATCAAAACCTCCACAGGAAAAGAGAAATTCGGGGCTACACCCGAAGCTGTGTATATTATGGCAAAAGCCATTAAGGAGTATTATAATGAGACAGGAATCGTCATCGGTCTGAAGCCGGCGGGTGGTATTAATACCGTTATGCAAGCTATAACATATTATACCATCGTCAAAGAAGTGTGTGGAGAGGCCTGGCTTACCAACGAATTGTTCCGTCTTGGCACCAGTCGTCTTGCCAACCTTTTGTTGAGTGAAATTGAAGGAAAGGAGATAAAGTTCTTCTAATACTTACGTATTGGTGCGCTTTTACCTCCGTGCACGTAGCCTGTTTATAGCCTCATATTAACTTGTAAAACAAGTAATTTGGGGCTTTTTATTAGATACGGAGTTAAGAAACCTATCAAAAAAGTGTGCCATTGATTATACAAGATATATGACAATACGCATAATCTTCCAGATAAATAGAATCGAAAGATTATAATTGTAAAATACAAAAACTACAGTACTTTTCTTAACATTCCCTTCTTATATATAGGAAATATTACTACATTTGCACATAAGCATACTGTATATACGCAACGGGCTATCAATGCTATCATAAGTTTAGCGACATATTCTCGGCCGTTTTTGATGTACATCCGAATGTCATATATACAACAAACATGTCTAAAAATCCAACAAGAATCTACTTTAAATCGCAGAATTAAAAAACAATTCAACAATAAATATCAAACAAACCATAACACTTCATGGACGCACACAAATCAAAGTTAGTAAGCCTTTTCTCTGGAGATGAGGTAAAATATGTCATCCCCGTTTACCAAAGAAATTACGATTGGAGTACCAAACAATGCAGACAGTTATTTAATGACCTGCTCTCCATTATTAATAACGAGAAAGATCATTTCTTTGGAAGCATTGTCATATACTATAATCGACAAGAAACCTTTAGTGTAATTGATGGTCAACAACGCCTTACCACGGTATCTCTCATGTGGTTAGCTATGAGTAAACTCATTGCGGAGGGATTGAAAGAATGCACTAATACCATGCGTCAAAACATTGCAAACAAGTATTCTTATCCTTCTGATAAAGACGAAAACACACGTCTTCCTAAAATCATTCATGTTGAAAAGGATCGAAAGGCCTTCGAAGCCCTCATCAAAAATGATAAGGATAAAATAGAGAAAGACTCAAATATTACACGTAATTTCAACCTGTTTTATGAATGGATAAAGGCCTCACAATACAGCATTGCAGAGTTTGACAATGCAATCAGGCGTCTTGCCATGGTAAAAATAGAATTAGATGCAAACGATAACCCACAATTAATCTTCGAATCACTCAACTCAACAGGGCTTGCATTATCTGATGGTGATAAAATCCGCAACTTTATTTTGATGAATCTGCCCGACAATATACAAAAGGAATGCTACGAAAAATATTGGGTATACATTGAACAATATGCCAACTATACAGGGCTTGAAAAAGATGCTTTAGGTGCTGTAACTAACTTTGTACGTGATTATCTTACTTCTAAAACTACCCATATCCCTGCATTACGTGACGTATACAGCACTTTCAAAACATATGCCATACACAATGAAATAGAAGCCAACAACCTGCTGGCAGACATGAAACAATTCGCCTTATACCTGTATGAGATAGAAAATGCTAAGACAAAAAGCAGCAAACTTAATCGTATACTTAGACGACTGGCACTGTTAGAAATGACCGTCATCCACCCATACATCTTCAATTTATTAAACAGTTATTATATGGGTATGGTCAGTGAAGACGACACTGTAACCATCATGTCTGGTATAGAGAACTTTATTTTCCGTCGCCTCATCTGTGAAGTCCCAACTAATGCTCTCAATAAAATATTCGCAAATCTACACGGATCAGCAGAAAAGATGACAGAAAAAGAACAAGTCAGTTATGTTGATGCTGTTATTTACCTGCTCACTTCAAGACCCGAATCAAGCCGCTTCCCCTCCGATGACGAGTTTAGGAAGTCGTTTGCAGAGAAGAATATCTACAACATGCGCCAGAAAAATAAAGTGTATACTTTTTATAGGTTGAATGCTGGGCACAGCAAAGAGTCCGATGAATCAATCATTGACAAGATGCTGGGGAAAGGTAACGATGTGCTATCTATTGAACATATTATGCCACAACGTTTAAGTGATGAATGGCGTTCATCTCTCGGAGATAATGCTGATACAATACATACTCAGTGGCTTAACAGCATAGCTAACCTTACGCTAACAGGTTATAACAGCTCGTATAGCAATGGAACGTTCCACTATAAGCTCGAAGAGGTCACCGACGACAAAGGTAATAAGGTAGGCTTTAAATACTCGCCGTTGCACCTTAATTGCTTTATCAGTAAACAAACCCAATGGGGTGAAAATGAGTTAAAGCAACGTTTAAAGCTTATTCTCGACGAAGCTGTCAGTATTTGGTACGTTCCTATTTCAACTTATCAGCCACAAAAGAAAGTATATAATGAGCTAACGCTTGATGATGAAACTGATGATTTTACAAACCATGCATTTATAGATTGCTCCATTGATGGAACAACCATTGCTCTGAAAGAGAATATTAGTTGGAAAAAAGTTCTTAAAACCATCGTTGAGATATTCGATAAGAAACACCATTATGAGCTCGAACAAATAGCCAATAGTTCCAATAATTCTGTCCTATACTCCGAATCAACAAAAACAGAATATTGCGAAGAAGTCCTGCCGGGCATATACGCCTATCAAAAAGGTTCTACATACACCAAAATAAACATTTTAAAAGAACTTTGTAAGCTGCTTGATATTGACCCTCAAACTATCGTATTCCATGTACGTGAATATGAGTAATACCAGAGCATACAACTCCTATGTGGTTTCTATGTAAACCTGATGCAATACCCTTTACACTACAATTATATTGCTTTTACAGTGTAAGGGCAAGTTCTTTTGGCCAAACCCAATAGCTGAGAGCTAATGAGATATAGTGTATAAAAAAGCCGTTACGCCGTAATTGCAAAACAATTACGGCGTAACGACGATATAGACGATAAGAGATGTTACAGTTTTCGCTCTATCACATAATCGAGATAGGTTTTTAAACTACGCTGAACAGCCTCATCTTTCACCTCCGAATTGATAAAAAGCATGGCCTCTGCATGAAAGTCCCACATGCGTTTTTCGGCATATTCAATGCCTCCATGCACCTTGGTAAAATCAACAAGACGGGCTATTTCCTCCTTTGTCACACTGCCGTTCTTCACTTTTCCCGCCAACGCAAGCATGTCATTATCTTGCGTCGACATCAGCGCATAAATAACAGGAAGCGTTAATTTGCCTTCCATCATGTCGTTACCTGTGGGCTTACCTATATCGCCATGGTCGTAATAATCAAAAATATCGTCACGAATCTGGAAGATTATGCCCAGATTTTGCCCGAACCGTCGCGCTCCGTCTATATCATTTTCACCGGCACCTGCCGACAATACTCCAAGGGCTGCACAGGCTTCAAACAGTGCCGCAGTTTTCTGTTTGATTACCTGATAGTAAACATTCTCTGATATTTCCTGATTTTGAATATTTGATAATTGAAGTATTTCGCCGTTCGACAACGTCCGTCCCAGTTCGGCCAAATTCCGTACAATAACCTCTGAATGGGTGAAACTTACCTGCATCAGTGCTGTCGAAAGGATATAATCGCCCACCAATACAGCCACCTTATTGTCGAACACCTTGTTCACCGACGCCTGTCCGCGACGCTCTCCACTCTCATCAACCACATCGTCATGCACGAGCGATGCAGTATGCAACAACTCCAACCCCACCGCAGCATGCTGTGTAGCACTGGTAATCTGGCCAAAATTCTTTGCCATCAGCAGTATCAATATGGGGCGCATACGCTTTCCTCCACGCTGGCGTATATGGTCGAGTGCCTGCATCAGCATGCCATTCGTGTGAGAAAGCGACTGGTTAAAAAGCGCGATGAAATCAGTCAACTCCGAACTTATAGGCTCCGTAATAATTGAAAGATAATCTATTTCACTCGTGTTCATTGTTACAAAAGTAGTTATTTTATTGGATATTGTAGCAATATTTTATTAATTTTACCGTGAGAAATAATCATTTACATGGACAAGCTCTTTCTTCTTGACGCATACGCCATTATCTTCAGGTCGTATTATGCTTTCATAAACCGGCCCACAATCAATTCAAAAGGTCTTAACACATCAGCCATTTTAGGGTTCTGTAACACGCTAAAGGAAATTAGCGATAAGGAACAACCATCTTATATTGGCGTGGCTTTTGACGAGGGAAAAACCTTTCGTCACGAAGCCTATCCACCCTATAAGGCACAGCGTCAGGCCACGCCCGAAGACATAAAACAGGCTGTTCCCATTATCAAAGAGATATTAAGTGCCATGCACATCCCCGTTCTTGTATCGCCTGGCTTTGAGGCCGACGATGTCATTGGCACGTTAGCTCTACAGGCTGGCAAAGCAGGGGTCGACACTTATATGCTTACTCCCGACAAGGATTACGGTCAATTGATACGCAAAAACGTTTATATGTACCGTCCCCGGCATGGTGGAGGTTACGACATTATTGGCGAACAGCAAATAGAAGACAAGTATGGCGTTGCATCTGCACATCAGGTTATCGACCTCCTTGCGCTGATGGGCGACTCGGCCGACAACTATCCGGGCTGCCCTGGTGTGGGTGAAAAGACGGCCGTTAAGCTGATAAGGGAATTCGGTTCTTGCGAAGGCCTCATCGAAAACAGCAGTCAACTCAAAGGCAAAATGCGCGAAAAGGTTGAGGCTGCCGTCGATGATATTAAGGTATCTAAGTTTTTAGCCACCATCCGTACGGACGTACCGTTGACCCTCGACCTCGAAAAACTCAAACGCCAACAACCCAACGAAGAGAAGTTACGTGCCATCTTCGAAAATCTCGAGTTCAGGAAGTTTACCGAACGATTCCTTAACAAGTCTGAAAATAAGTCAAAAACAACGAACAACCAGCCTTCTCTTTTTGGCGAATTTGCGGCCGAGAGTCCGACCGTCCCGGAATTTTCGAGTCATGAGAGCATAAAAACCACCGAACATAAATACCAATTAGTTGATAATCAAAGGAAAGCATCTGAATTGCATGACTTTTTATTGACAAATAAAATATTAAGTTTAGACACCGAAACTACATCAACAAGTGCTATTGATGCTGAATTGGTTGGTTTGAGCTTTTCGGTGGCCGAACACGAGGCTTATTACGTTGCCATACCCGCTAACCGACGTGAAGCCGAAGCCATGGTGAATATTTTTAAGCCGCTTTATGAAAATAAAGATATTGTAAAAGTAGGCCAGAACATTAAGTACGATTACATGGTGCTGCGCCGATATGGCATCGATTTACAGGGGCCTATGTTTGACACGATGCTCGCCCACTACATCATCCAGCCCGAGCTGCGCCATAACATGGACTACATGGCCGAAACATTGCTGAACTATCAAACCATACACATTGAGGAATTAATAGGCCAAAAGGGGAAGAATCAGAAGTCGATGCGCGACCTCCCCCCTACCGACATATGCGATTATGCGGCCGAAGATGCCGATATTACACTACAATTGAAGAACGTTCTCGAACCCAAACTGAAAGAAGCAGGCGGCGAACGCTTGTTCTACGATATTGAAATGCCGCTCGTCAAGGTGCTGGCCGATATGGAATTAAACGGTGTTTGTCTCGATACCGAATCGCTGAAAGAAACCCACCGCGTCTTTACCGACCGCATGCAGGCCTACGAACACCACGCCTATGAGCTGGCAGGCGAAGAGTTTAACATCTCGTCACCCAAGCAGGTAGGCGATATTCTCTTTGGCAAAATGCAAATTGTCGACAAGCCCAAGAAAACAAAGACCGGGCAATTTGTTACTTCTGAAGAGGTGTTGCTGCAACTGAGGGACCGCGCTCCCATCGTTGAAGACATTCTGAACTATCGTGGAATGAAAAAGTTATTGGGCACATACGTCGAGGCTTTGCCCAAACTCATCAACCCTCATACGCATCATATTCACACATCCTTTAACCAGGCGGTGACCGCTACGGGCCGTTTGTCGTCGTCAGACCCCAATTTACAGAACATCCCTGTGCGCGATGACGACGGAAAAGAAATCAGAAAGTGTTTTATTCCTGAGTCCGGATGCCGTTTCTTTTCAGCCGATTACAGTCAGATAGAGCTAAGAATCATGGCGCATCTGTCGGGCGATGAGAACATGATTGAGGCATTCAGGGAGGGCATCGACATACACCGTGCCACTGCCGCAAAGATATGGAAGGAGAACGTCAACGATGTTACCGACCAGCAACGCAAAAAGGCTAAGCAGGCCAATTTTGGCATAATATACGGCATTACCACCTACGGACTGGCCCAACGCATGGGTATTGGCAATGTCGAAGCACGCCAGTTGATAGACGATTATTTTAAAACGTTCCCAAAGGTACAGGCTTATATGGAGCAGGCTAAACAGAAAGCACGCGAAAAGGGCTATGCCGAGACCATGTTCGGACGCCGTCGTTATCTGCCCGATATTACGTCGCGCAACGCTACTGTGCGCGGTTTTGCCGAACGAAATGCCATCAATGCACCTATCCAGGGGTCGGAAGCCGACATCATTAAAATTGCAATGATTCGTATATGGCGACGTTTTAAGACTGAGGGTATTCGCTCAAAGATGATTCTTCAGGTGCACGACGAGCTTAATTTTTCGGTTTATCCCGATGAGGCTTCTAAAGTAGAGCAGATAGTTATCGACGAAATGCAGAAGGCCTGCCAGCTTAACGTGCCGCTCATTGCTGACGCAGGATGGGGCGACAACTGGCTGGAGGCACACTGATTTAAAGGTAAAAAAGTAAAAAATTAAAAGATTAAAAAGAGGGAAGCAAAGGGAGAAAAGGAAAAGAGCAAGAGAGTAACAGGAAGCTTTTAAAAGTAAAAAGGTAATCAAGTAAAAGAGTAATAAAGGCAAGCAGTGCGTTTTAACGATGCGCTGCCTGCCTTTATTGTATGATGTTATTTTAAGCGGATAATACATTGGGAGGAGAATCTGAGAGTGGTGTCACAATCGTTTTGAGCAAATTATTACGCGATATAAAGCGTAGTATTATGTTTTGATAGGTAGAATAGACTGTGACAACGAGAGAAATAGGCCGTAACGATAGGGAGAATAGACTGTGACAGTGGAAAGATTACGTTGTAACAGTGAGTGTTCGACGGCCGTCAGCAGCGCGTACGACGGTCGTCGAACAATGGGTGTGACGGCCGTCGTACGCGCTGCTGACGGCCGTCGAACGATGACAAATACAGGCTTTTGAGCGAAGCAATATGTAATTTTGAGGGTAACAATGCAGGCTTTTGCATTACATAATACGGCAGTATCAGGTTTATATTACACCCATAAACAACAAAACAGATAGCAATTTGAGGTATGTTTTATGGGACTGTCAAATACAAAACATACAGTTTATGTTGGCATGTTTTTTTATATTTTCCCTTCATGCTACAAGCAATAGTTTTAGTTAACTTGCTGATTATAAGCTATTATATACAACATCATCATTATATAATGCAAATAACATTATGTTAAAAGCATAATGTTAATCACATAATATAGAGAAAATTCGATATATTTGCAAAAACAAACAGCATATGACAGTAACCATAAACCCCTTCGTTGTAGCGGGGAAGATTCCTGCAAAATACTTTTGTGATCGAAAAGAAGAATCGAAACGACTTATCAATTGCATCGAAAACCAGGAGAATATAGTACTGATTTCGCCACGCCGTATGGGCAAATCGAAACTTATCGATTATTGTTTCGACAAGCCTGCCATACGTAACAACTACTACACGCTGCAAGCCGACATTCTGCAAACCACCTCTTTGCATGAGTTCATACAGGCGTTAGGTAACGTTGTTTACAAGCAATTGGCGCGACGTAGCGAACGCTTACTCAAACTTTTTGCGGCTACACTGCGGTCGTTAAGTGCCAGTTTCGGCTTCGACCCTATACAAAACATGCCTACTTTCGATATTAAATTAGGCGACATTACAACGCCCGAATATACCCTCGACGAGATATTTACCTACATCGAAAAGGCCGATAAGCGGTGCATTATTGCGATTGACGAGTTTCAGCAGATAACAAACTATCCTGAAAAAAACGTGGAAGCCATCCTCCGCACACGCATACAGCGATGCAGCAACGCCAATTTTATATTTGCAGGAAGTCGCAGACGCATTCTCAACGAAATGTTCTTGTCGAACAAGCGTCCCTTTTATCAGAGTGCAACACTCATACAATTAGATGCCATACCCGAAGAAACCTATCTGAAATTCGTTAAAAAGCACTTCACAGACGGACAGAAAGACATAGAAAAAGAAGCCGTAACGAACGTGTATAACACCTTTGAGGGCGTTACTTATTATATGCAACGAATGATGCACGACTGCTTTATGGAAGTGCCGTCACATGAGGTTTGTACCGAGGCCATGGCGCAAAAGATAATACAGCGTTTTGTACAGGAAAACGATACACGCCTGCGTGAAATGATGTTGTTTATATCAGAGCAACAGAAAGCCCTGCTTTATGCCATATGTAAAGAGGGTACAGCCCGACAAATAACATCGGCATCGTTTGTGCGTAATCACAATTTGAGGTCGCAAAGCAGCGTACAGTCGGCTGTTAAAAGGTTATTAGAGTATGATCTTATCACCGGACAGGAACACAGTTACCACATTTCTGACCCGCTGTTAAGCCTTTGGATACAGAACGAAAGGTAGCACAAGGTTCACGATAAATGCAGTTTTTACCTGCCCGATTATGAATAATTTGCTAACTTTGCAATCAATAATATAAAACGTTTTGTATGTCACCGGCCTTCCGGTGAATAACACTTTAGAAGATATGTCATTAAAATGTGGTATCGTAGGCTTGCCTAACGTGGGCAAATCTACGCTTTTCAATTGCCTTTCAAGTGCCAAAGCGCAGGCCGCAAACTTCCCTTTTTGTACTATTGAACCCAATTTAGGCGTTATCAGTGTGCCTGATGAGCGTCTTACAAAGCTCGCTGAGATTGTACATCCCGGGCGTATTGTACCCGCCACTTGCGAGATAGTTGACATCGCAGGCCTCGTAAAGGGCGCATCAAAAGGCGAAGGACTGGGCAACAAATTCCTCGGAAATATTCGCGAGTGCGACGCCATCATCCATGTTATCCGCTGTTTCGACGACAACAACGTGGTGCGCGAAGGCGGTGCTCCCGTCGATCCGGCAGCCGATAAAGGCATTATTGATACCGAGCTTCAGCTGAAAGACCTCGAAACCATCGACAGTCAGCTGGCCAAACAAGAGAAGATTGCTGCCACGGGTAACAAGGAAGCCAGGACACTTGTAAGCGTATTGAAAGCCTATAAAGAGGTGCTTGACAAGGGCCAGAACGCGCGATTGGTAACCTTTGAAAGCAAGGAGGAGCAGAAAGCAGCCCACGATTTGTTCCTGCTCACGACGAAACCCGTGCTGTATGTTTGCAATGTTGACGAGGCAAGTGCCAAGACAGGCAACGCGTACAGCAAAATAATTGAAGACATTGCCGCCGGCGAGGGAGCCGAAGCCATGGTAATTGCTGCCAGGACAGAAGAAGATATTGCTTCGCTCGACAGTTATGACGACAAGAAACTATTCCTTGACGAGCTGGGAATGACAGAGCCGGGCGTAAACCGCCTCATCAAAAAGGCATACCATTTACTCAATCTTCAGACGTTCATAACAGCCGGTGAGATGGAAGTAAAAGCCTGGACTTTCCACAAGGGATGGAAAGCACCGCAGTGCGCCGGCGTCATACACACCGACTTTGAAAAGGGTTTTATCCGTGCCGAAGTGATTAAATACGACGACTATATGAAGTATGGCTCCGAAGCTGCCGTACGTGAAGCCGGCAAACTTGGCATTGAAGGCAAGGACTATGAGGTGCAGGACGGCGACATTATGCACTTCCGTTTCAACGTATAATCACAGGAATATATCACCCCCTATATCCGTTTTAAATTATGTTTAGCCAATTATTATATATTGTTTGGAACCCATCGGAGGTTATTTTCCGCTTGGGGAGCTTAGGCATCCGCTGGTATTCAATGTGCTGGCTCGTCGGGCTTTTGCTGGGTTACCTGTTGATGAGCCGCCTCTATAAGGAACAACGCATACCCGATGAGAAGTTCGACCCGCTGTTTATCTATATCTTTGTCAGTGTGCTTATTGGCGCAAGGCTGAGCCATTGCCTGTTTTATCAGCCCGATTACTTTCTGTCATCATGGGACCATTTCGTCGAAATGCTGATACCTTTCCATCATATGGCCGACGGCTCGTGGAAGTTTGTGGGATATGAGGGCCTCGCATCGCATGGCGGAGTTATAGGTATGATTATAGCCATCCTTATTTACAGCTATCGCAATAAGCTTTCGGTTTGGATTGTTTTAGACAATATGGGCATCTGCTCGTGCATTACAGCTACGTTCATTCGCCTCGGTAACCTGATGAATTCAGAGATAATCGGGCGCGTGACAGACGTGCCATGGGCGTTCATTTTCGAGCGTGTCGACCAGTATCCACGCCATCCCGGGCAGCTCTATGAGGCATTGTCGTATGCACTTTTCTTCTGTATCATCTACGCCGTATATCGCCGTCACCGTGAGAAAGTGGGCACAGGGTTCTTCTTTGGCCTTTGTTTGTCGCTGGTTTTCATTGCCCGTTTCTTCATCGAGTTTACCAAAGACATACAGGTTGACTTTGAAGCCAATATGCCTTTAGACATGGGACAACTGCTCTCCATACCGTTTATTATCATCGGTATTGCCTGCATGATGGACGGAAAATGGAAGAGAAAGCTCGGCGCACACACGTATTTGGAAGACCAGAAGAAGAAAAAATAAAGACCCTGACAACGTCAGAATAATAAGATTCTTAAGCTCTGATTCATCAGCATCATAAGAATCAACAAATAAAATAAAGGTGTTTTACATCTCTTATCGTAAAACACCCATACCGAAAATAGCAAGAGCCATGCCCGACATCAATGTCAAGCATGGCTCTTTATTTTATAAAGCCTCTGCCCTATTCGTTTTACGACAGTTTGATTAATGGCTTTTCCCCGTAACAATCTTCTTAATATCGCTCAGCTTGTTGAGTGCTTCCATGGGCGTTAAGTTATTAATGTCGAGACCTATTATCTCATCACGCACCTGCGAAAGTACGGGGTCGTCGAGCTGAAAGATGCTAAGCTGCACGCCGTCGCGGTCTTTTCCTATGTTCTGTACCTTGGGACGGCCTGCCGATCCCACTTCGGCGTTGTCGGTTTCCAACTGTTTTAGCACCTCCTCGGCGCGCTTTACGATGCTCTTTGGCATGCCTGCTATGTCGGCAACATGTATACCAAACGAGTGCTCTGAACCGCCGGCGACGAGCTTACGCATAAAAATAACCTTGCCATCCAGCTCTTTTACCGACACGTTAAAGTTCTTAATGCGCGGGAAATGTTTCTCCATTTCGTTCAGTTCGTGATAGTGGGTGGCAAAGAGTGTGCGCGCACGGCTCGACTGATGTTCGTGCAGGTATTCAACAATAGCCCATGCAATGGATATGCCATCGTAAGTACTGGTACCACGTCCCAGCTCATCGAAGAGCACAAGAGAGCGTGGAGACACATTGTTCAGGATGTCGGCAGCCTCCGTCATTTCCACCATAAAGGTCGATTCACCCAACGAAAGGTTGTCGCTGGCACCCACACGAGTGAAGATTTTGTCCACCAAGCCTATTCTTGCACGCTCTGCGGGCACAAAACATCCCACTTGGGAGAGTAGCACAATTAAGGCTGTTTGTCGCAACAGAGCGGACTTGCCGGCCATATTCGGACCCGTAATCATCATGATTTGCTGCTTTTCTGTGTCAAGATATACATCGTTAGGCACATAACGTTCGCCCAGCGGCATCTGGGTTTCTATAACCGGATGGCGGCCCTGACTGATGTCAATGACATCGCTGTCGTCAACAACGGGACGCACATACAGGTTATCTTCCGACACCTTTTCGAATCCTAAAAGGCAGTCGATACGCGCTAAAATATTGGCGTTAATTTGTATCTGGGGGATAAATTCCTGCATGGAAACAATCAGTTCGGAGAACAGTCGCGACTCGGTTTCGAGTATTTTCTCATCAGCTCCAAGTATTTTCTCCTCATATTCCTTTAGTTCAGGCGTGATATAACGCTCGGCCTGGGCAAGTGTCTGCTTGCGAATCCAAGTTTCAGGCACCTTATCTTTAAACGTGTTGCGTACCTCAAGGTAATAGCCAAACACGTTATTGAACCCTACTTTCAGCGAGCTGATACCCGTCTCTTCGATTTCGCGCTGCTGAATTTGCATCAGATAGTCTTTGCTATTGCGTGAGATTGACCGCAGTTCGTCAAGCTCAGGATTAAATCCATCAGCAATAACGCCGCCCTTGTTTATCTGCAAAGGCGGGTCGGGTTGAATCTCCTTCTCTATCCTTTCGCGCAGGCTCTCACACAAATTCAGCTGTTCGCCGATGCGTTTCAGGCTGTCGTTATCGGTATAAAGGCACGCCGTTTTAATAGGTTGTACGGCTTTAAGCGCATTCTTTAGCTGCACCACTTCGCGCGGACTCACCCTGCCGACAGCTACTTTTGAGATAATTCGCTCGAGGTCGCCAACATGATGAAGCTGCTCATCAACCACACGACGGAAGTCGGGCTTCTTAAAAAAGTATTCTACTACATCCAGACGGTCCTCTATCAACTTCGTATCCTTCAGTGGAAAAACCAGCCACCGGCGAAGCATACGGCCACCCATCGGCGTAACTGTGCGGTCAACCACATCAAGCAATGACTTGCCATCCTCCTGCATGGGCTGCAAAAGCTCGAGCGAACGCACCGTAAACCTGTCGAGACGCACAAAGCGTTCTTCCTCCAGACGCTTCAGCGAGGTGATATGATTCAGGTTGGTATGCTGCGTCATTTCGAGGTATTGCATAATAGCTCCCGAAGCAATGATGCCGTCTTTGAGATGTTCAATGCCAAAGCCTTTAAGCGATTTGGTACCGAAATGTTTCAGCAACTTTTGGCGTGCATTCTGTTCTGTAAATACCCAGTCGTCGAGTTCGAACACGCATATCTTTGTTCCGAAGTAGCGATCAAAGTCTTGCTTGCGGGTCTTATCGAAAAGAACTTCCTTCGGTGAGAAGCTGCCGATGAGCTTTTCCACATAGTCATACGTACCCTGTCCGGTGAGAAACTCGCCCGTTGATATGTCAAGGAAGCTCACACCACACGACGATTTGCCGAAATGTACGGCAGCAAGGAAGTTGTTTTCCTTATAGTTGAGCACGTTATCACTCATGGCAACACCCGGTGTTACAAGCTCCGTAATGCCGCGTTTCACCATCTTGTCCATCTCGCTCAATCCTTTTTTGCCCTTAATCATGGCGCGCTTCTTCTTCGGATCTTCAAGCTGGTCGCAGATAGCTACACGTTTTCCTGCACGGATAAGCTTGGGAAGGTAGGTGTCTAACGCATGATGGGGGAAACCTGCCATGTCTATTCGGTCGCCCGAACCGCTATTATTACGCCGTGTTAGCGTTATCCCGAGGATGCGTGCAGCATCAATAGCGTCGTCACAATACGTCTCATAGAAGTCGCCACAACGAAACAGCATCAACGCATCGGGGTGCTTAGCCTTCATCGAGAAGAACTGTTTCATCATAGGAGTAAGACCTTTATCGTCTTTCGCCATATCAGTATTTCCTTTCGTTTTAATCGTTGTTTATTTCTTAACCAGTCCGCCTAATCCTGAAAGTAAAGCCTTGGCCAGCGGGTTATTGTCAAACGTCGTCTGCTCTTGTGCGGGTGCTTCTTCCACAAAATCAAAGCGACGCGGGTCACGTGGCACAATGCGGTAGGCCGAACGCCCGTGTATACGGCTGCGTGTAAAGCCGGCTTCCTGTAAGGCAAAGCCCACATCCTGGTTGACATGCTTGCCCGGAGTCCAATAAGGATACTCCTGCATCAGTCGGTCTATAATCGTATCAATGTAAACCGCCCTGGCTTTTTTCCCCTTCGCAGGCGAAGCATAGAGCAGCCTCACCATCTTAACCAGGTTGTCGGCCTCCTGAAAAGGAGAGTTCTGCACGGCCATGGCTTCGCGCTCTTCTTCGGTAAGCGCAAAGTCAACACCTGTGTCAAGCTCGGCCTTCAGCTGGGCATAGAGTTGCTCATAAGGTATGGGAGTATTTAAATCAACAGGTCGTTCCACCTCTACACAAAAAAGGTGGGCAGCTCCTGCTGCATCAGTCATGGGATGAAGATTGCCTGTTGTGGCTATCAGGGCAGCATAATTGCGTCGTGGTTCTAAAGTAACGCCATAGGGTTGGCGAAAGACGGGCGTACTTCTTGAAAAGAGATAGCGTGCCAGATAGCGTTGTTCGGTATTGTCCTGATAAAACTCATCCATGTTGATTAGCAGGTTACCGCTTACTAAATCCTGCACTTCGGCCGAGGACTTTAAGTGTACAGACCCCGAATAATAATTACGAAGTTCGGGTGGCAACAGCAAACTGCAGAAGGTTGTCTTGCCAAATCCGAACTGCCCCACGAGCACAGGCATCATTACATCGCGCTGTTTTACCTCGCATCCACACCAGCGGGCCACCATCTGAAGCATCCATTTGTGGAAGCGTTTTCCCCAGTCTGGGTTCGATGTAATGATGCGCTGGGAGAGATTATACACGTGGTCCTCACCGTCCCACTCGCCAAGTGTCGACAACCATGCTTCGGCAGGGTTCCACCGTTCCACAAGCGTTGAATTTACATAACGGTTTATCAGTGTTTCGGTTAAGGCTACACCGTCGCGTCCTGCTTCCAGAATGAGCGTGTTGATACCCTCTTTTGACAAAGGCTTATAACCATTTGAACGGTGCGGTGCATAGCTAATCTCACCGGTTAATACATTACGACGCAGGCTGCATCGGCTTTCAAGATACGACAAGGCGTCCATTGTTTTGCTGTCTTTACACAATTATTACTTGCAAAGATAACAAAAAGAATCTATATAAAGCTCAAGCAGGGGTGCATTCTTTTTACTATTGCACCCTTGACTAATTTCCTAAAAGAAATATTAGTATTTATTGAACACGAAATTATATTGATACCCGAAGTACGACTTATCGCACAAAAAACTTCAACATACTGACGTTTACCTTTCTGTAAAAAGCACTTGAAGCAAGGTCTGGCCGACAGCTTTCAGCGTATTTTTATCAATATGCTCCATGTTATCAGCCAGTGTATGCCACGTTGGTCCGAAGCTGCTTTGCTGACATTGCGGGTAATAAGGAATAATATCGATACATGGAATATTGGCCGTTTGGTTAACAGGGATATGGTCGTCCGTAATCATTCCGCCGTTACTCTTGGGGAAATACGACCCGTAACCAGCCTGACGGGCTGCCCTCCACACCTTTTTCACAATATCAGGAGCATACTGTTTAGACATGCCTTCCTGGTAAAACTTAGCACCCTGCCCGCCTACCATGTCTAACAAAATGCCGTAACGGGGAGCATATCCCTGTGGCAGGTTGGCAGCAAAATACTGTGCACCCAACGCCCATGAAGAGCCGTCGTCGGGCGTTTTGCTCCATTGCGGTGTCCCCCAATCCTCTGCATCGAAGCAAACAAAATCGACACCGAGGTCGGTCATAAACGCTTTCTTCTCCTTTGAACCCAATAATCGTGCTATCTCCAGCATGACAGCTACACCGCTCGCTGCATCATTTGCCGCAAGAATAGGCTTGTGCCAGTTCGCTGAATCAGGGTCGTTGTCGGCCCAAGGTCTACTATCCCAATGGGCACAAAGCATGATACGCGTTGTAGCCTTAGGGTTAAAGCTGGCCATAATATTGGTGCTTCGAAGCGTCGTTCCATCGTAACCTTTGAGGTTTGCCTGCTGTGTTTTCACTTCACAACCATACGATTTGAACTTCTCGATAATCCATTTGGCACAGCGTTCATGCCCTGCTGAGTTCATGTCGCGCGTACCAAAGTCGCACTGTGCCTTCACAAAGGCATAGGCAGAATCGGCATTAAACGCCGGCCCTGCAGGCGCAAGCACCTCCTCTTCTTCCTCTGTCTCGTCTATCTTGGGGGCTGCAAACGGATTCCATACAACGGCAGCCACGGCCGCACACGCTATGATTGCTATCACAATAAATAATATTTTCTTTTTCTTCATGATATATTTTTTAATACGCCACGAGCTTAAGCCTTCAGCTTTTCAGCCTGTACCTGTGCCATTACGCGCAGCCAGTTGCCCCCCCATATCTTACGAAGGTCGTGCTCGCTGTACTTACGTTTCAGCAAATGTCGTGTAAGGCATATCAGTTCTGAGGCATCAGCGCATCCGCGTACGGTGCCGTCGCCGTCAAAATCGGTTCCAAAGCCTACATAATCAATGCCCATTATGCTGATGGCATGCTCCAAATGGTCTATCGCATCCATTACAGTAGCCTCACCATCCTTACGCAAAAAGCCATGATAAAGCGTTACATGGGCCACACCTCCCTTACGTGCAAGGGCGCGCATTTGGTCGTCGGTAAGGTTTCTTGGCACGTCGCAAAGCTCCCGACTATTGCTGTGAGAGCATACAATTGGCATGCGACTGATGTCCAATGCGTCATAAAACGACTTCTCTGAAGCATGGCTAAGGTCAACCATAATTCCCTCGTCGTTCATCTTTTGTATCACTTTCTCACCGAAAGATGATACGCCATTATGCATCGAAGCACCCTTATTGCTGTCGCAAATATCGTTATCCCCGTTATGACAAAGGGTGATATACACCACACCCCGCTGTGCAAAGTGGTGAATGTTAGCCAAATCCTGCCCAAGAGCAAGACCGTTCTCTATACCGAACATAATTGATTTCCTGCCGTTTCGCTTGTCTTCATACAAGTCGGCTGGCGTGCGGGCTATGCTGATGTATTGGCTGTTCTGTGCAACAATCTGCTCCAGCTTATCAAAAATAAGGTCGGCGTAGGCTGTTGGCGACAGGCTTGTCGACAGTCCCTGAAGCTGTGGATTATGCTTAATAATACCGGCAATATCCACCGTCTGCGAAAATTTCTCACCAATTGCAGGCTGTGGAAGATAGGCAGCCATGATGACAGCGTCCTGCCGTCCGTCCGTCATCTTGTGCAAATCATACAGTATTCGCGGGTCGCGTTGGTCGAAACGCACGCCCTGTGGGAAAAACATCGGGGTATCACAATGGGTATCAAGTGTCAGAATGCGGTCATGAAGGCACTTGGCTTCCTGAAAACAGGCCGCCTCATTGACAAGCCATGTAAACAGCTTTAAGCCTTCATCACCCAGCCATTCCGGGTGCCACTGTACACCCATCAGGGGTTTAAACTCGGTACTTTCGATGGCTTCAATCGTACCGTCAGGTGCTTTCGCCGTTACACGAAAGCGTTTTCCTGCGTCGGTAACAGCCTGATGATGGAAGCTGTTCACAAAAAGCTTCCGTTCATTACTACCTGCCGATACCTCTTTATATATCTTGTTGAGATAAGAATCGGGTTGAAATGTCACAGAATGCGTAGCTTGCGAACGGTCGGCATCCTGCGAATGGCGAATACTTGCTGTAGCCGATATATCCTGTTCTACCTTTCCTCCCAGGGCCATTGCAAGCATTTGTATTCCCCTGCATATCCCCAGAATGGGTATCTGGCGGTTATATGCCAAGTGCGTAATAAGCAATTCGGGCAGGTCGCGTTCTGCATTGATACCGTGAAGACGTGGTGAAGGCTCCTCTCCTGCCCAAAGAGGGTTGATGTCTGCGCCTCCTGTGAGCAACAGTCCGTCTATGTTTTCCAGCGTATTGATGATTACATCCTTATCAGCTACCGGAGGAATGATAACGGGTGTACCCCCTGCTCTTACTACCTGTTTATAATAACGGTCGCGCAATGTCGCGTCGCCGCCATCAGAAAAATTGGATGTTATACCTATTAAAGGCCTGCAATGAGCTTCAGGAAACGTCGCATAAATCTTACCTAAATGCGCTTCAATATCAAAATTACTCATTTATTCTTCGGTATTTACCACTATCTCCCGTTTGATACTCTGCTCTAAAGAAATAAGCGTTTCGGTTGAAACCACTCCCGGGATAGTTTGCATCTTGCTGTTTAACAAGTCCATCAGCTGCTCGTTATCGCGGGCATAGAGTTTAATTAACATGGTATACGGACCAGTTGTAAAGTGGCATTCTACTATCTCGGGGATGTTAACCAATCGCGCTACCACATCTTTATACATCGAGCCACGCTCCAAATTAAGTCCCACGTAGGTGCATGTCGAGTAGCCAAGACTCTTCGGACTCACGTCAAAA
>CALIIG010000169.1 GCA_938018155.1 uncultured Prevotella sp. | reverse complement strand
GGACGTTCACCTTTATTCAACAAAGTATTTGGCCTTACACAGCCCAAAATATACCTTAAAATCACAAAACAAAGAACTTTCAGGCCGGAAAGTGCATTTTTTTTGCAAGATTTTCAACTTTTTACAAAAAATATTTAATTTATTTTGTTTTTATAAAAAATAACATCTATCTTTACATGGTGAAAAATTTATATAATAACCATATACTAATAACAAACTTAAAAACGCTTATGAAAAGACACTTTGTTCTGTTAGGAGCACTTATGCTGTCGGGCGGATTGGCGGGAAGCCAGGCTTTCGCAAGCCCTGAGCCGCAGGCCATCACCCAGAGCTCGCATACCGTTACGGGTACGCTGGTTGACGAAAAGGGCGAACCTATCATTGGAGCAAGCGTGCAGGAGATTGGAACCACACGCGGAACCATCTCTGACGCAAACGGACACTTCTCACTTGAAGTAGGTAAAAACGCAAGGTTAAAGATTACCTACCTCGGCTACAAAACCGTGGAGGTGGCTGCAAAAAACAATCTGGCCATCACCATGCAGGACGACAACGCCCTTCTGGACGAGGTTGTGGTAGTAGGTTACGGCCAGCAGAAGAAGGCCAACCTGACGGGTGCGGTAGCCAATGTCGACATTGAGAAAACCCTCGGAAGCCGTCCTGAACAGGACGTGGCAAAGGCATTGCAGGGTGCTGTGCCCGGTCTTACCGTGCTTAGCAACAACGGAGCCCTCAACGCTAACCCGTCAATATCTATCCGTGGCTTGGGAACGCTGTCGAACGGACAGAAGTCTTCACCTCTTATTATAGTAGACGGTGTGCCCGTTGACGACCTTTCAATGGTCAACGGCAACGACATTGCCACCATCTCGGTGCTGAAAGACGCTTCCTCATCGGCCATATACGGTAGCCGTGCAGCCTTCGGCGTAATTCTCATTACCACGAAGCAGGGCCAGAAAGGCGACCACGTCAGCGTGAAATACAATATGCAGTTCGGCTGGAGTCAGTCGACCATCCTGCCCGATTTCCCCACGGTTCCCGAGCAGTTGAAGGCCGGACTTATCAGCAAGAAGCGCGCAGGAGAGAGCACTCCCGAGCTTTTCGGTATGTACTTTGACAAGCTTCTTCCCTACGCCGAAGCGTGGGAGAAACAGCACGGCGGACGAAAAGGCTACACCGTTATGCAGCCCTACAAGAGCATGGACGACGTGGGCGACTACTATTTTAAAGGTGGGCAGCCGCTCTATTACGCCAACTACGACATCCAGGACATCTGGTACAACAAGCATGCGCCCTCTACCGAGCACAACATCAGCATATCGGGAGCGAGCAAGCGCACCACATACCTCATGTCGTTCAACTATGACAAGAAGCAGGATGTGATGAAATTCAATCCCGGTAAGCTCGACCGCTACGGCATGAACCTCAATTTAAAGAGCGACGTTACCGACTGGCTTACCGTCGGTGCGCGCCTGAACTGGACACGACGCCATTTCAGTGCGGCCGACCCCTGGACCAATATTTATCAGTATCTCTGGCGATGGGGCTCTTACTTTATTCCGTCAGGCATCTATCAGGACGCCGACGGCAATCAGTATGACTTTCGTCTCGTGGCCCTCCAAAAGAACTGCAACCGCCTCAAGAACACGCACGACCTGCTGCGTCTCAACGGTTACGTGCAGGCTCATATCACGAAAGACCTGACCCTTAACGCCGATTATACCTACGAAATCCACAACTGGAACGAGAAGGCCTCGGACAAGAGTATCTACGGTATGAACTGGAGCAGCACACGCCCTGCCTATATTGTAAACCCAAGTAACAGCGATGCTACCCGCTGGAACACCAAGCAAAACCGCTGGACAGCTAACGCTTATGCCGACTATGCGCACACCTTCGACAAGGTTCACAACCTGCACGTCATGGCCGGTATCAATGGAGAGAACTTCACGAGCGACTATTTCTATGTTCAGCGCACCCAGCTTTATGATGAAAACTATCCTGAGCTGAACCTCGCTTACGGCGATTTGACGAAGGCTACCATCGATTCAAAAACGGGTGACCGTGCAAGTGCAGGCTTCTTCGGCCGCATCAACTACGACTATAAGGGTATCTACCTGCTCGAATTGAACGGCCGTTACGACGGCTCGTCACGCTTCCGCGCAGGCGACCGCTGGGCCTTCTTCCCCAGTTTCTCTATGGGTTACCGCTTCTCTGAAGAGCCTTACTGGAAGGATTTGAAGAATATCGTATCGAATGGTAAGCTCCGTTTCTCATACGGACAGATAGGAAACGAAGCCGTTGGCGACAACATGTTCCTCTCAACCGTAGGTGCTTACCAGATGAAATGGCTTAACGGGTCGAACACTAAGCTCAATGCCTTTGGCATGCCTACATGGGTAAATCCTGCCCTGACATGGGAACGCATACAGACTTCAAACCTCGGTATCGACTTAGGCTTCCTCAACAACGAGCTGAATATGACCTTCGAGCTTTACCAGCGCCTCACAAAGGATATGCTTTGCCCAGGGCAGGCTATTCCGTCGGCAGTGGGCGCAGAAGCACCTTACACCAACAACGGACAGCTCCGCTCACGCGGATGGGAGCTCTCGCTGGCATGGCGTCATCAGTTTACCAAGGATTTGGCAGCGTATGCAAACTTCTCTATCGGCGACTCTAAGATTAAAGTGACCAAGTGGAAGAGCAGCGGCGAGAATATCGGACGTACAAACGACGTTAAGTATGCGTATAAAGGTGAGACCTGGGGCGACATCTGGGGCTTCGAAACCGAGCGTTATTTCACCGAGGATGACTTTAACGGAAAGGACGCCAGCGGCAAGTGGATTTACAAAGCTGGCGTTGCTGACCAGACCGGTATACAGACCGATAACTTCGTTTACGGCCCGGGCGACATCAAGTTCAAGGATCTGAACGGTGACGGAAAGATTAACGGAGGCAAAGGTACTTTGAAAGACCACGGCGACCTTAAGGTTATCGGTAATGTGCTGCCGCGCTATGAGTACAGCTTCCGCGTTGGAGCCAACTGGAAAGGCTTCGATATTGACGCCTTCTTCCAGGGTGTGGGCAAACGCGATATGTGGACACTTTCAGCGTTCAACTTCCCAACGATGAACCACCCTGACCTTACATTGTACAAGAATCAGACCAAGTATAACGTGTACGACCCTGCCAATGGCGTTGTAAATATCAGTGAAAACAACGACTACCCCTGCCTCTGGCCGGGTAACAATACCAAGGGTAATGTGACAGCTCTTGCAGATGTAGGCGGCAGCCACAACTATTATCCACAGACAAAATATCTGGTTAACATGGCTTATCTGCGCCTGAAGAGCCTCACTCTGGGTTATACCCTCCCGCGTGAACTGACGCGCAAGGCTTACATTCAGAACCTGAGAGTTTACGTCAGCGGCAACAACCTGTTCCTTCTTCATAAGGGCAACGGCAACCTGCCACTTGACCCGGAAATCAATACCGGCGAAGGCGTAAAATATGGAGGCTGGGGACGTACCATCCCGCCAATGCGCACTTTCGCAGTCGGCATGCAGCTGACATTCTAAACATGTGTCCAACATCAAAACAAAAGCAACATGAAAAAGTCAATTTTCTATATACTCGCAGCGTCTGCCTTAGTGTTGGGCAGCTGCGATGACCTGCTGGACAAGAACCCCCGCGACACCTTTATCAATAATCCAGCTTTTTGGAGCAACAACAATCAGGTGGAGAGCTATAGCAATGGCTTCTACGAGTTCTACGGCAGCGCCAGCAATTTCTACTTCAATGCATTGAACGACGACCAGATTGAGCCCACATTCGCCAACTGGACCTTTACTACTGTGCCGACAAAAGCAGGCGCATGGTCGAGCCGTTTCACCAACATCCGCCGTGTAAACTACATGCTTGACGGTTTGAAAACGTCTACTTTGCCCGCCGCCCAGAAGAAACGCTACGAGGCTATAGGACGTCTGAACCGCGCCCACGAGTATGCCGAGCTGGCCCGATTGTATGGTGACGTGCAGTGGGAAAGCAAGGTAATCGGCGACCTTAACGACGAGGCCGTTTATGGAGAACGTACCGATCAGGACGTAGTTATGGACTCGGTGCTCAACGATCTCGACTTCGCCATTGCCAACCTTGCAAGCAACACAGCCGACAAAACTCTGTGGAGCAAGGAACTGGCCCTCGCCGTGAAGAGCGACGTATGCCTGTATTGGGGAACCTATTGCAAGTATCGCACACAGGCCGACAACGGCAAGGCTGCCGATTTAACGCTTGCCAACAAGTTCCTTCAGGAGTGTGTCAATGCCTCTGAACAGCTGATGAACAGCGGGAAATTCTCTCTTGACCCGGGAACTGTTTCAGGAGGCAAGACCTATACCCTCTTCAACTCAATCAATATCGGCAACAATCCGGAGGTAATTTTCTACCGCAACTACGAGAAAGACCTCGTATCACATCCGGCAAGCCTGCCCGATTATACCTGCGGTTCAACTACACAGAAAGGTATTACCAAGGATGCTATCGACGCATTCCTCTTCTTAGACGGAAAACCTCTGGCAACCACGTCAATGAACAAAGACGACAAGGCTGTGCGCGATGCCAATGGAAACTACTCGATTGCAAACTTCCTGGCCAAGAAGGACAAGCGTTTGAGCCTGCTCGTTGACCATATTCTGGCTTTCAAAGGCCACGGATGGATTCGCGATGAGCCTTCACCAGACGGCCCTCTTCCTGCGGAAATGACCTCTTCTACGGGTTATACCATTTATAAATTCGACAACCCGCAGCTGGCTCTGAACTATCGTACCAATACCAACACAGCCTATACTGATGTTCCTATGTACTGGTATGCCATCATTCTGCTGAATGAAGCCGAGGCGAAGGCTGAATTAGGTACCATCACGCAGACCGATTTGGACAAGACAATCAATCTGCTTCAGGCACGCGCCGGCCTGCCGAACATGACCCTTACGCCCGCCAACGACCCTGCAAACAATGCAGGTGTAAGCAACCTGATATGGGAAATACGCCGCTGCCGCCGCTGTGAGCTCATGCTCGACAACGGTTATCGTTACTGGGATCTCGTGCGCTGGCACCAGCTCGACAAGCTCGACAGCAACAATTATCCCAATATCAATCTCGGTGCTAACGTGACAAACGTGCCCGACGCCGACAAGAACGCCCAGGGATACCTCAAGGGAACCAGTGCGACCCGCAAGTTCGAGGCAAAGTATTATCACTATCCTGTTCCGGCAGATGAAATTGAACTCGTTAAGGAGCAGGGCAAGGTTCTGACACAGAACCCAGGATGGTAAACGAAAAAAGAAGCTCGGGAGCCGCCGTATATACCATAATCATAATTGTATAACGTGCTCCTGACACTTTCATACTTTTCTACATTAATAAACTTTAAATTACAGCCGGGGCTTATGCTCCGGCTGTTTTTTTTAGTAACTTTGCCTTAACTATGTAACAATCTTACACTGTATGAAAAAATCTATTCTATGCAGTTTGTGTGCAGCTTTCATAATGGCAGCACCTGCAGGAGCACAAAACCTTAACAAACAGGAGAAAAACACCATTGTTGGTGCCCTGAGAGCTTTTACAAAAGGTATAAGAACCGACAAGATCGTCATTGACACTGTTATTGTCAACAACGACAGTTTGAAGATATTTCTAAACAGTGCCTTACAGGATATTTCCATCAGGCAAGACAATGCCGTCGCTATTACCTCTACAATACGTTCACTGCTTCCCGCCAGTTTAAATAAAAGGAAGCTACAGGTATTGGTAGATGGCAACGATATTTTTTCGTTAATACCGAACCTCTATCGTACAAAGGCCGAACGAAGGCCTTCATTTCGCAATACGTCGGCAGCACCATTGGTGACCCGTTCCGACCGTCCCTACACACCTCAAAACGGTTTGGATGGTAGGCATATTGCCATGTGGCAAAGTCATGGCAAGTATTTCGAATTCGGATTAAACCGCTGGGAGTGGCAGCGTGCACGCCTTTTTGAGAGCGTTGAGGACAAATTCACGCAGAGTTTTGTGCTGCCTTATCTCATCCCGATGCTTGAAAATGCCGGTGCCTACGTTATGACACCACGCGAAAGAGACACAAGTCCCTATGAGGTTGTGGTTGACAACGACGGCCAGATGGCCCTGTCGCCCTATACAGAACACAACGGCGTGAACGCCTGGCAACAAGGAGAGGGAGCCGGTTTTGCCTATACCCGCAGCCATTATGAGAATTTTGAGAACCCCTTTACCGAGGGCACATATCGCCGTGCCACCACCGTGCGCAAGGCTGCACAGGCCAGCACAGCAACATGGACGCCGAAAATTCTGCGCGAACGCAGCTATGCTGTGTATGTTTCATATAAGACGGTGGAGGGCAGTACGACTGACGCCCACTACACAGTTTGCCATAAGGGCGTGCAAACACACTTTACCGTGAACCAGACTATGGGCGGCGGGACGTGGATTTACCTCGGAACGTTCAACTTCGGTACGGGTGAAGACAACTACGTTACGTTGTCGAACCTCTCACGCGACGTCGGAAAGATTGTCACTGCTGATGCCGTAAGGTTCGGCGGCGGCATGGGAAACATAGCACGATCAGTCAGTGGAGACAGCACCTATGTGTACACAAAGGGCAACACGCGCAGCCTCGGAGGCCGGCCCCGCAACGATTATCAGCCCGCCATTACCACATACCCGATGACCAGTGGCTACCCGCGCTTCCTCGAAGGAGCACGCTATTACATGCAGTGGGCGGGTATTCCCGACAGCATTTACAGCCCCACGCACGGCTGGAACGACTATACTGACGACTACCGCAACCGCGGATTGTGGGTCAATTACATTGCCGGAGGCAGCCGTGCATGCCCTGACATCAAGGGCTTGAACATACCAATAGCCCTCTCCTTCGCTTTCCACTCGGATGCCGGAACGGTGAAAGGCGACTCGATTATCGGCAATCTGGGCATCTATCAGACAAGCATGTACGGCGGGCGCTTTGCTGACGGCACCTCCCGTGACGCCAACAGAGACCTCTGCGACCTCGTACAGTCGAGCATTACACATGATTTACGTTTGCAGGTTGAACCCAAATGGACCCGTCGCGGCATGTGGGATCAACGCTACTTTGAAGCGTGGACGCCGCGCGTTCCCGCCATGCTGCTTGAGCTGATGAGCCACGAAAACTTTGCCGATATGCGCTACGGCCTCGACCCCCGTTTCCGTTTCATTACTTCACGAGCCATATATAAAGGTATCTTAAGGTTCCTAAGTACCGAGTATGGCTACGATTACGTCGTTCAGCCCCTGCCCGTAGACCACTTCTCGGCGGTGTTCAACAAGAAGAATGAGGTTGAACTGACCTGGGCTCCGGTGGCCGACAGTCTCGAAGCCACGGCCATACCCGACCGCTATATCGTCTACAAGCGCATAGGAAATGGCGATTTCGATAACGGAACCGTAGTGAAAAAGAACAGCTTTTCCTGTACCATCCCATCGGATGTAGTGGTTAGTTTCAAGGTAACAGCGCTGAACCGCGGTGGCGAAAGCTTCCCTTCCGAGGTGCTTTCTGTAGGTTTAAACTCGCAGGCTACGACGCGTCCCGTGCTCATCATCAACGGTTTCGACCGCCTTTCAGCCCCCGACGACTTCGTCAGTTCAGACGATGCAGAAGCCGGTTTCCTCGCCGACAACGACAATGGCGTAGCTTATCGCGAGCTGATTTCGTACGTAGGCAAGATGAAAGAGTTCCGCAGGGCCATCCCCTGGACGAATGATGACGCCGCCGGTTTTGGCGACAGCTACGGCGATTGCGAAAAAATGGTTATCGCTGGCAATACATTTGATTATCCCGCTCTACACGGATCGTCCATTCTTAAGGCCGGCTACAGCTTCTGTTCCATCAGTCGTTCGGCCCTCACCACATTTGAAGGCAAGGTTCCGCAGGCACTTAAGCCGCTGACAGGAGAGGCCGGTCAGGGTGCCTTTGCAGCCGTCGACCTCATTCTTGGCAAGGAAAAACAAAGCAAATTCGGCCGCCCGGGACTACATCCGCTGGCGTTCAAGACCTTCGACGAGCCCATGCAGCAATTCCTTACAGCCTATTGCAAGGCAGGCGGAGCGGTGTTTGTGTCGGGCTCGTACGTTGGAACCGACTTGTGGCAAAACCCATTAAACTATCCCGCAACGAACCCATACGCTGAATATTTCAAGAAAAACGCGAAGACCGATCAGGACTTTGCACGCAACATTCTGAAATATCAGTGGCGCGAAGACCGCGCCTCGAACACGGGACGCGTGATTTATGTGGCTTCTCCCCTGCCGGGAAACAATACCATTGTGCGCTATTACAACGTGCCGAATGAGGACAGTTACGTTGTCGAATCGCCCGATGCCATCGACCCTGCCAACGCTTCGGCCTACACCATCATGCGTTATCCTGAAAACAACATGAGCGCAGGCATCTGCTTTGGCGGCAATGCCACCGACCGTTGGCGCACATGTGTGCTTGCATTCCCCTTCGAATCGGTTCGACTTCGCAAGCAAAGGGATAATATGATGAAGCAAATTCTTACAGACAGATAGTAATTTTAAAAACTTGAAAAATAATTAGCATTCTTAGAAAAAAAAATTACAATTTTTTGTGGAAAAATAATAGAAAAAACTGGTAAGAAAACAAACATCATTTTACCGAAACTTCTAAGCCAGAAGGAAAGAAAACAAACATAAAACGGGCCGAAGACAACCTCCTTAATTAAGAAAAGAACAAGTTGGAAGCCCGTATCACACTAATTAGAAAACACAAATTATAAAAATATACTAAACAAAAGAAGCCTAAAATGAAGAAGTTTCTTCCGTTCAATTTTATTACATCGTTGATAGCCGTATTGCTAATGGCCTTCACACTACCTGCAAAAGCTTTTGAACCTTTTCGCTTTGCGGTAGTCACCGACGTACATATTAATAAAAGCCAACCTAACCCTCTACAAGACTTACGCCTGTCGGTACAACAAATTAATGCTACCGACAGCATTGATTTTGTGCTGGTTACCGGCGACATTGCTGACGGAGGTGATGGCGAATCGCTCCAAATAGCCCACGACGAACTTTCAAAACTGCGTAAACCTTGGTACATATTAGAAGGTAATCACGACCAGAACTGGAGCGAAAGTGCCTGCATGGATTTCCTCCGTATTTTTGGATACGAACGCTTTCGCTTCGAACACAAGGGCTTTTTATTCCTTGGTTTCCCTACAGGTCCGATGATGCGCATGGCCCTTGGCCACGTAGCCCCCGAGGATACTGAGTGGTTAAAGGAACAGTTACAGCAAAACGGGCGCAACGGCAAGCCTGTTTTCATGGTGTGTCACATCCCTATGCAGCCGCAGGATGTGGACAACTGGTACGACGTTACCGACGCTGTTGCACCCTACCCTGTGGTGGCTTTTATCAACGGTCATTACCATCGCAACCTCCATTTCAACTACGACGGCATCCCGGGCATTGTGAATATTACGAACCTTCGCCAGCCAGGCAACAACCACGGACAGTATAACGAGATTCATGTCGATGCCGATTCCATCCGCGTCTTCACCCATCCCTACGGCCAACCCGCACGCCAGTGGATGGCCATCCCGATGACGACCCGCCACGATGCCGACGTGGCGAAGCACTTTCCACGACCCGATTTCAGCGTCAATAAAAAATATCCACAGGTGCATGAGGCTTGGATTGAGAAGCAGCATGCAGGTATTTATTCGTCGCCCGTGGTATGGAACCATCACGTTTATGCTGCCGACAACCTCGGTCGCGTGATGTGTTACGATGCTCTTGGTCACGAAATATGGCACTTTAACAGCGGTGCACGCATCATCGGTACGCCGGCAATTGATAAAGGAGTGCTCGTAGCAGGCTCGGCCAACGGCAATATATACGGCCTCGATGCACGCAGCGGCCGCCAGCTCTGGACTGTTAAATCCGCAAAACCATGCGTAAGTGCCGTTACCATTGTGTCGGGAATAGCTTACGTAGGCGGTGGTGACGGCATATTCCGGGCCATTAAAGTGAAAAACGGTACACAGGTTTGGCAAAACAATAATGTAAAGGGCTATGTTGAAACACGCCCGTTGGTAACAAAAGGACGCGTGATTTTCGGCGACTGGGCCAATACGCTCTACTGCCTCGACCAGCGCACGGGCAGCACCCTCTGGACATGGCAGCCGCCCCGTAAAACCGATATGCACTACTCTCCGGCTGGTGTATGGCCCGTCGAAAGCAAGGGAACCGTGTATATTTGCGACCCCGAGCGCGCCATGACAGCCATCGATTTAACCACCGGTAAACAATTATGGCGCACCTATCAGAGCAAGGTTCGCGAATCGATAGGTCTTTCGGCCGATGGAAAACGCCTGTATGCCAAAACCATGCAGGACAGCATCGTGTGCTATGCAGCCCGCAACGACCGCCCCGAACAGCTGTGGGCCACTAACGCCGGCTTCGGTTATGAGCATGCCCGCGTGATGCTGGCCGAGAAAGACGGCGTTTGTTTCAGCAGCACAAAAAACGGTCTTATCATCGCCATTGAAGGCAAAACAGGCCGCCTGCTTTGGATACACAAGGTAGGAAATACGCTGATTAACACCATTGTGCCCGTTAGTTCGCGCGAACTTTATTTTACGAACGAAGATGGTTTGGTAGGCCGACTGGAAGTAGATTCACCGGTACGATAACGCCCAAATCGCGGCTTTTTAGTGCCTTTACGGCGTAAAGGCAAACCGATAGCGGCACAAACAGTTTGAGGTTTAATTTAAATTGCTGATATTCAATAACATAAATGCTTTCCCATTACGGCGTAAACGCAATACGATTACACCGTAAACGCAACACGATTACGCCGTAAACGCACGACAATTACGACGTAAACGCAACACGATTACAGCGTAAACGCAACGCGATTGTGGCGTAAACGCAAAACCGTTATCAAATAACCGGAAATTAACTGCAGAACAGGCATAAATTAAAAAGACAAACAGAAAATTCAAACAATATAATACAGACTAAAACATGACTAAGTTAATTGATTGCTTCCTGCCTCAGGGCAACGCTGAAGAAACCCGTAGAAACATCGAGGAACTGAAAAGTTACGACACCGTAGCCACCGTAAACGTTGTTGAAGGCAACACCAAGGCTTCGGCCACGCTGAAAGATATTGCAGCCAAGGCTGCCGCACCCTACACACTGCTCTATCTTAAAGGCCAGTTTATTAAATTAGGATACCTGGCTCTCAACCGTATGCTCGCTCTGGCAGATATTACTAAAGCCGGCATGATTTACGCTGATCACTACAACATTGCTGCCGACGGAACCCGCTCGGAAGCCCCTGTCATCGACTATCAGGCAGGCAGCTTGCGCGACGATTTCAACTTCGGAAGCGTGCTGCTGTTCCGCACCGAGAGCCTGAAAACGGCTGCCGGCATGATGAAGGCCGACTATCAGGCAGCCGGATTCTACGACCTTCGTCTGAAATTAAGCGAAAAATACACACTCGAACACATCAACGAGTATCTGTATTCAGAGGTAGAACTCGATACCCGCAAGACGGGAGAGAAGCTCTTCGACTACGTAGACCCGAAGAATCGCGCCTCTCAAATCGAGATGGAACAGGCGGCAACCGAGTATCTCAAGGAAGTAGGAGGCTACCTCAAACCGGGCTTCAGGGACGTCGATATTACTGAGGGCGAGTTCCCTGTAGAGCTGACTGTGATGATCCCTGTGCGCAACAGGATTCGCACTATACGCGATGCCGTTGACAGTGCATTGGCTCAAAAAACCACCTTTAAATACAATGTGTTCGTTGTTGAGAACGGTCCCGAGTGCCATTCCACCGATGGAACCACCGAGGCTGTGGACGAATACACTGACCCTCGCCTCATTCACGTCGTGACCGAACGCCGCGATTTGTGCGTGGGTGGCAGCTGGAACCTCGCCGCTCACGACCCAAGGTGTGGACGATTCATTGTGCAACTCGACTCGGATGACGTGTATCTTGACGAAAATACCCTGCAGAAGTTCTACGATGCCTTTCAGGAACAGCGGGTGGCTGCCATCATCGGCTCGTATGTTCTGACCGACATCAACAAGAACATACTGCCCCCGGGCAAGATTGATCATGCGGAATGGACACCCGAAAACGGCCGTAACAACGCGCTTCGCATCAACGGTCTGGGTGCGCCGCGCGCTTTCTTTACGCCCGTTCTGCGCAGCATTCCCATGCCAAACGTAAATTATGGTGAAGACTATGCGCTGGGCCTGGCCATCAGTCGCCATTATCTCATCGGACGATTATATGACCCTCTGTACTGCTGCCGCCGCTGGGACGACAACAGCGATGGTGATTTGAGTATCGAAAAAGAGAATAAAAACAACACCTATAAAGACAGAATCCGCACCTGGGAGCTGCAGGCGCGCATTGCTTTAAACAAGAATAATGAAAAGTAATAACTGTTCTCCGTGGCTCTGGGTGCCCACCCTTTACTTCGCTGAGGGCGTGCCCTACTTTGTTGTAAACAACATTTCGGTGATGATGTTTACCAAGATGGGCGTGCCCAACGGCGATATGGCATTCTTTACAACGCTGCTTTATTTCCCGTGGTTTCTGAAAGGGGTATGGAGTCCGCTCGTTGACGTGGTGCGAACCAAGCGTTGGTGGATTGTCACCATGCAGGTTTTGCTCACCGCCCTCATGGTTCTGCTCACGCTCACATTGCCGCATCCGTCGCCCGATGTGATTCAAACGGGACAGACACCCATCAGTATATTCACGCTTACACTGGTGCTTTTCATCATCGCCGCATTTGCATCGGCCACACACGACATCGCGGCCGACGGCTATTATATGCTGGCACACAGCCCCAGCAGCCAGGCAGCGTTTATCGGAATAAGAAGTACGTTCTACCGAATAGCCTCTGTTTTCGGACAGGGTGTGCTGGTATATATTGCCGGACACATCGAAACGAGTACGGGAAACATTCCTTATTCGTGGCGCATTACGCTGGGCGTGAGTGCCGTTGTTTTCTTTTTGATCACGATTTACCATATCTTTTTCCTGCCCCATTCTGATGAAGACCATCCGCGACAAAGCTGTGCTGACAACGTGAAAAGCATTGAAGACGGTGTGCAAAAAGGCAATGGAAAGGATGCCAGAAGCGCAAGCAACTGGAGCGAACTGGCCGAATCGTTCGTGACATTCATCAAGAAACCCAACGTGTTGTGGGCCATCGCGTTCATGCTTCTTTACCGTTTGCCCGAAGGTTTCTTAATTAAAATGTGCCAGCCTTTCCTTGTACACGGCACCGAAACCGGCGGTTTGGGCCTTAGTACAGAACTGGTAGGCGTAATCTATGGCACGTTCGGGGTAATCGCTTTGCTCGCAGGCGGTATTGCAGGAGGCATTGTAGCATCGAAGATTGGGCTTAAGCGGTCACTCTGGATCATGGCAGCGTGCATGACATTACCCTGTTTAACCTTCGTGTATCTGGCCATCTATCAGCCCGACAACATCGTAATCATCAGCATTGCACTATGTGTAGAGCAGTTCGGTTACGGTTTTGGCTTCACGGCTTATATGCTGTATATGATGTACTTTTCGGAAGGAGAGTTCAAGACTTCCCATTATGCCATCTGCACTGCATTTATGGCTTTAAGCATGATGCTGCCGGGATTTGTAGCCGGTTACATTCAGGAGGCGATAGGATATGTAAACTTTTTCTGGATGGTTATGCTGTGCTGTATAGCTACGATAGCTGTAACCTCTATTGTCAGACGGCAGATTGACGACCAGTATGGACGCAAATAACACGACGATATGAAACGTTTTTCCATTCTTCTATGCTGCCTTTTCCTCATCATGACAGGCTGCTTTGCACAGAAAATAAAAACAGGGATTGAGGTTTTAAAGAGCGAAAACTTCAAGCCACTGGAAGGGTTGCGCGTGGGTTTGGTCACCAATCCTACGGGAGTAGATAATAATCTCGTGTCGGATGTTGACCTTTTACACCGCGCGGCCAACGTAAAGCTGGTGGCTTTGTTCGGTCCTGAGCACGGCGTCAGGGGCAGTTCGCATGCCGGCGACGCCGTAGGCAACGACAGTGATGCGGCTACAGGGCTTCCCGTCTTTTCGTTATATGGCAAGAATCACACACCTTCTGACGACATGTTAAAAGGCATTGATGCGCTGGTTTATGACATTCAGGACGTGGGATGCCGCTCATTTACGTACATTTCGACGCTGTATAACGTGATGAAAGCCGCTGTCAGGAACCATAAAAAAGTGGTGGTTCTCGACCGCCCTAACCCGTTGGGGGGTGAGAAAATTGAGGGCAACTATACCGAAGACGATTGCAAATCGTTCGTAAGTCAGTTCAAAATACCATACGTTTATGGTCTTACACCTGGCGAAGTAGCCCTTTATCTTAACGGCGAAGGCCTTATACCAGGTGGCAAATGCGACCTCGAAGTGATTAAAATGAAGGGTTGGAAGCGACACATGACGTATGAAGACACGGGCCTTCACTGGGTACTTTCGTCGCCTCATATACCCGAAGCCTCAACGGCACCGTTTTACAGCGTTACCGGTATTATCGGCGAGCTGTACAACATATCCATAGGAGTAGGCTACACACTGCCGTTCAAGCTCATTGGTGCCGAATGGATTAAGGCACCAGAATTTGCTGAACGCATGAACAACCTGAAGTTGCCGGGCGTAATTTTCAGGCCTGTTTATTATACACCCTATTATAGTGTAGGCAAGGGAAAGGAATTACAGGGCGTACAAATTTATTTTACCGACTATCGTAAAGCCAGTCTTTGCGACGTGCAATGGTATGCCTTGCAGGAACTTTACAAACTTTACCCCGACCATGACCCGCTGAAAGAGGCTACCGACAGGCATGATATGTTCGACAAGGTTTGCGGTTCGCACGAACTTCGACGCCTGTTTATGAAGCACCATATGTGGGAAGATGCCAGGCCTTACTGGGATAAGGATGTGGCTTCGTTCCGTAAAACAGCAAAAAAATACCACTTATACAAATAACATTCAAGGGTTAGCACAGGCTCTCAAGATGCTTAGTGTACCTTCAAAAACCTTACAACTCTTTTTAAAAATCAGGCAGAATCGGCCGCTTTACATCAGTGACACACCGCCTGCCTCCTTAAAACATTAAAAAGAAATGACAACAATTACTCCAGATTCAACCGCCGTGCAGGCACCCGCAAAAAAGAAAAGCTCGCGCATTATGGCCGTTGACATCCTGCGTGGCATCACCATCGCAGCCATGATATTGGTTAATAACCCGGGCGGACCGGAAGAAGAGGGCTTCGCTCCGCTGCTGCACGCCGAGTGGATAGGCCTTACTCCTACCGACCTTATCTTCCCGACGTTCATGTTTATCATGGGTATCACCACGTATTTATCACTGCGAAAGTTCAACTTTACATGGTCGGCGACGTGCGCCCGCAAAATAGCCAAACGTGCTTTCCTGCTCTGGGGCATCGGCCTCGCACTGGTATGGCTCTTCGCTTTCACCCGTGGCATGATTAGTGCAGACAATGCCGACCTCGGCTTTTTTGAGCGAATGGGCGTGGCTGCCAACAGTTTCGCCCACATGCGACTGCTTGGTGTGCTTCCCCGCCTGGGCATTTGCTACGGCCTGGCTGCCGTTGTCGCCCTGTCGGTAAACCACAAGTTCATCCCCTGGCTTATTGCAGGCATCTTCGTGGCCTATTATATTCTGCTCGAACTGGGCAACGGTTATGTGCACGATACGACGAATATCCTCGACGTGATCGACAAAATCATTCTGGGCGAAGGCCATGTTTACAAGTGGGACAGCCCTGATCCGGAGGGCTTCCTCAGCACATTCCCCGCACTTGCACATGTGCTTATCGGCTTCTGTGTGGGCAAAGTGATTATGAGTCTCGACAATTTGAACGACAAAATTGAGCGTATGTTCATCATCGGCGCACTGTTAATCATAGCCGGTGTGCTCCTTGCCTACCTCTGTCCCATCAGTAAAAAGCTCTGGACACCGACGTTCGCCATGGTAACCTGCGGCATAGGCTGTACGCTTTTAGCCTTGCTTACCTGGGCCATTGACAAGCATCATTACACGGGTGCCGCCACAAAGTTCTTCGATGTATTCGGTGTAAACCCGCTGGCACTGTATGTTTTGTCCGACCTTTTGCTCATTCCCATTTCCATGTTACCGCTTTTTGGCGGGCACACACTGCACCAGCTTCTCTATAATAACGTGCTGACGGCGTTCCTTCCAGTGGCCTGGGCCTCGGTAACATACGCCATTTTGTACGTACTTTTAAACTGGGTTGTAGGATATTACCTGTGGAAAAAGAAAATTTACATTAAGTTATAATCCGGCAAAAAACGTCTTTTCCCGAAGCCTCATTGCCATAAAGCGCATTGCAGCATCAGGAAAAGACGTTGTGCTGCAAACATTAACATCAAAACAAATCGATTATGATATTATTAGCTGACAGCGGTTCGACAAAGACCGACTGGGGTATTGTTGAAAACGGAACGCTTGTAAAGAAGATTCGTACGCTCGGAATGAATCCGTTTCAAATGTCTGAAGACGAAATAACTGAGGAAATAAAGACCTCTCTCGTGCCCGAACTCCCTTCACAAACCATTGACAATGTTTACTTCTACGGGGCAGGATGCACACCCGAAAAGCAGCCCATTGTTGAGCGTGCCATACGCAAAAACCTCACCGTTACGGGCGTTTGTGAAGTAGCTTCCGACATGCTCGCGGCAGCCCGGGGCGTTTGTGGCCATGAGAGCGGTATTGCATGCATCCTCGGAACGGGCAGCAACAGCTGTGCATACGATGGTAACAAAATTGTAAAAAACGTGTCGCCGCTCGGCTTTATCCTCGGCGACGAAGGTTCGGGAGCCGTATTAGGCAAGCTGCTTGTGGGCGATATTCTGAAAAACCAGATGCCAAAGGAAATTGCTGACCGGTTTTTTGAGAAGTACAAACTGACGAGTGCCGAAATCATTGACCGCGTTTACCGCCAGCCCAAACCCAACACATTCCTCGCCAGCTTTGTGCCTTTCCTGGCCGAAAACATCGGTGAGCCCTGCATCTACAACCTTGTAAAGGAGAGTTTCCGCAGCTTCCTGCGCCGCAATGTCAGGCAATACGACGGATGGAATAAGCTGCCAATAGGTTTCAACGGGTCGATAGCCAAGATATACCGTAAGCCACTCGAAGAGGCTCTTAAGGAGGAAGGCATGCACCTTGGGCGCATTGTGCAGGCTCCCATGGAAGGTCTGGTTGAATATCACAAGGCTTAACACAGCGGTATAACACTTTATTTGTGAACAAACTGCAACAATATTGTTGCGCAATAACATTTTTATATGTCATTCATTAAAATATCAGAGCAAAGCTCGCTCTACGATAACCTCGAACAAAAATCGGTTCATGAGCTGCTCGTTGACATGAATACGGAAGACAAAAAAGTTGCCGGGGCCGTAGGAAAAGCCATTCCACAGATTGAAAAACTGGTTGAGGAAATCATCCCCCGCATGGAAAGGGGCGGGCGCGTATTCTATATGGGTGCCGGAACAAGCGGCCGTTTGGGCGTTCTCGACGCTTCAGAGCTGCCGCCAACCTTTGGTGTACCCCCAACGATGGTGTACGGATTGATTGCCGGTGGCGACACAGCCCTGCGCAACGCCGTGGAGAATGCCGAGGACGACACGCAGCACGGCTGGGTTGAATTGGAAGAGCACGGAATATCTGAAGACGATACTGTTATCGGCATTGCGGCATCGGGCACCACGCCCTACGTCATCGGAGCCTTGAAAGAAGCCCGTGCGCACGGCATACTGACGGGCTGCATCACGAGCAATCCCGATTCGCCGATGGCAGCAGCCTGCGAGCATCCCATTGAGATGATTGTGGGACCGGAGTTCGTTACCGGCTCTTCACGCATGAAATCAGGCACGGGTCAGAAGATGATTCTGAACATGATTTCTACAAGTATCATGATAAAGCTCGGTCGTGTAAAGGGTAACCGCATGGTAAACATGCAGCTGACGAACCAGAAACTTGTTGACCGGGGCACGCGCATGATTGTTGACGAGCTGGGCCTTCCCTACGACGAGGCAAAGGAACTGCTGCTGAAACACCACTCGGTAAAGCGCGCCGTCAACGCTTATCGCAACGCTGCGAAATAAGCGCAACATTATTTTTTGCAAACCATAACAGCTCTGTCGGTAAGGCATTACGCCTGCCGGTAGAGTTGTTTTTTTTGTTCTTTCCTCTCAAACGCTTTGCAAACCATCAACCCTTATACACTGAACCACCACTTATGGGGCACAGAACGAAGCGTATAGGATGAGGGAGGGTTGAAAAGTTGATTAAGTTATTAGTTTACAAAGAGTTAGTATTAGTTTGATGGTTGAGGCTCCACAAAACGAAACGTTTACATAGGTTTAATTTTGATTTACATTGAAGGGTTTTTCGTTTACATGAGGCTGACGAAAGGTTTACACATATAGGGCTGCACGTTTACGCGTGTGGCCTTTTTGTTGGTATACGTGGAAATCCTTTATACACGGGCGTTTCAGGCGCACAG
>CALIIG010000168.1 GCA_938018155.1 uncultured Prevotella sp. | reverse complement strand
TACCTTAATTGCCTCATACTCGAGTGGTTCCTTGATCAATTCAGGAGCCTTGGTGTCGTCTCCCTGATATTCCCAGCAGCCCACATAGAAGAAGTTTTCGTCGTCGCGCTTAGCTTCTCCTTCTTCTGTCTGATGCTCTTCACGGAAGTGACCACCGCAACTTTCCTCACGATGAAGCGCATCGTAGGCCACGAGTTCGCCCATCAAGATGAAGTCACGCAAGTGGATAGCCTTGTCAAGCTCAATGTTGAGCCCTTCTTTCTTGCCTGGAATGAAGAGGTTTGAATTGAACTCTTCGCGGAGTTCTTTCAGCAACTTCAAACCTGTTTCGAGGCCTTCCTTGGTGCGACCCATACCCACATGTTCCCACATGATATGGCCAAGTTCCTTGTGGATAGAGTCAACAGAACGCTTACCCTTGATGTTCATGAGGCGATCAATCTCTTTCTTCACGCCCTCTTCTGCCTCTACAAACTCAGCACGGTCTGTTGGAACCTTTGGCCAAAGCGCCTGGTCTGCGAGATAATTCTGAATGGTATAAGGCAAAACAAAATAGCCATCGGCCAATCCTTGCATCAAAGCTGACGCACCAAGACGGTTGGCACCGTGGTCAGAGAAGTTACACTCACCAAGGGCAAAAAGGCCTTTGATAGAGGTTTGCAGCTCATAGTCTACCCACAGACCGCCCATGGTATAATGTATTGCAGGGAAAATCATCATTGGGTTATCGTGCGGATCAACGTCTGTTATCTCCTCATACATATCAAACAGGTTGCCATAGCGTTCGTCGACACGCTTACGGCCTAAGCGCTGGAAAGCCTCTGAAAAATCGAGGAATACAGCCAGGCCAGTGTTGTTCACGCCAAAGCCTGCATCCGTACGCTCTTTGGCTGCACGGCTGGCAACATCGCGGGGAACGAGGTTGCCGAAGGCAGGATAGCGGCGCTCCAGATAGTAATCGCGGTCTTCTTCAGGAATGTCGCGGCCCTGAAGTTCACCACTTTGCAGTTTCTTTGCATCCTCAAGCTTCTTGGGAACCCAGATGCGACCATCGTTACGAAGCGATTCTGACATAAGGGTAAGCTTCGACTGCTTATCGCCATGAACGGGGATACACGTCGGGTGAATCTGAACAAAACAGGGATTTGCAAAGTAGGCACCTTTGCGATAAGCCTGAACAGCTGCCGTACAGTTACAGCCCATTGCATTGGTTGACAGGAAGTAGGTGTTACCATAGCCACCCGTTGCCAAACAAACGGCATGAGCAGAATAACGCTGCAGTTTGCCTGTTACAAGGTCTTTGGCAATAACACCACGACAGCGGCCGTCAACAACAACGATGTCCTCTACCTCTGTACGCGTGTAAAGCTCAACGGTTCCGTTGTTGACTTCCTTCATCAGAGAAGAGTAAGCACCCAGCAACAGCTGCTGACCGGTCTGCCCCTTTGCATAAAATGTGCGGCTTACTTGAACACCACCGAAAGAACGGTTAGCCAGCATACCGCCATACTCACGGGCAAAAGGTACACCCTGGGCTACACATTGATCAATGATTGCCGCACTTACTTCAGCCAAACGATATACATTTGCTTCACGAGCACGATAGTCACCACCTTTAATTGTATCATAAAAGAGACGGTAAACAGCGTCACCATCGTTCTGATAATTCTTGGCAGCGTTGATACCTCCTTGTGCAGCAATAGAGTGAGCACGGCGGGGACTGTCCTGAATACAGAAGTTAATGACATGGAAACCCATCTCACCAAGAGAGGCAGCTGCACTGGCACCAGCGAGACCTGTTCCTACAACAATAATATCAAGCTTACGTTTATTAGCAGGGTTTACCAGCTTCTGATGAGCCTTATAATTAGTCCATTTTTCGGCTAAAGGGCCTTCAGGAATCTTTGAATCTATTTGTGACATATTAAATAATGATTGAAGGATTGGAATTTATAAATTAGCGCATGCTTGGTGCAAATCCAAGCCAGAAGCTCAAAATGAGGAAAGCGAATACACCCATCAGCATCGTTACATAAACCATACCACAGCATTGCCATCTCTTCATCCAGATTTTACCACTCATACCAAGTGTGTGCATAGCACTCCAAAAGCCGTGAGTAAGGTGGAACCAAAGGGCACAAATCCAGATAAGGTACAAAATAGAATAAACTGGATTTTTAAAAGTGTCTTCAATCCAAGCGAAACCATCTTCTGGTCCATAAGCAAACTTAAGACCTGCAAGGTCCGCGAACATCATGTGCCCCCAGAAATTATAAAGGTGGAGCACCAAACCGATAAGAATAATGAGTCCCAAAACTAACATGTTCTGAGAAGCCCAACTCACCTCAGGACGCCTACTTGTTACCTCATAACGCTGTGGACCACGCGCCTTACGGTTCTGCGCTGTCAGGATAAACGCATAAACAATGTGACAAACTGCAAGGAAAGCCAAAGCCGCTGTGCCAGCCACCGCATACCAGTGTGATCCGAGAAAACCACACACCATGTTGTAAGCATCCTTCGAAAAGAACGCTGCAACATTCATGCAGCAATGAAAGGTAAGAAAAAGTATGAGGCAAAGACCTGTTACAGACATCACCACTTTCCTACCAATTGGAGAATTAACTAACCACATAAATGATTGATTTTAAATTATTTAGATATTAAACTTGAAACAAAACAATCTGATAAGACACGTTTAATGCTCCTCTTTAGGCTTGTATACCATAATATATAGGTATCCAAACCATAAAAGCGGTTACAAAAGTACTATATTTTAGTGATAAATCAAACGAATAAGAATAAAAATTCAATATAATTGATTACTTTTGCGTCAAATGAAAAAGGCAATGTTTTTTAATTACGATGTTATCGTTATTGGAGCAGGACACGCAGGCTGTGAAGCCGCAGCGGCATCCGCTAATATGGGAGCCTCGACATGTCTTATTACAATGGACATGAACAAGATTGGACAAATGAGTTGTAACCCTGCTGTGGGGGGAATTGCCAAAGGACAGATTGTAAGAGAAATTGATGCATTAGGAGGACAGATGGGACTCATAACCGATTCTACTGCCATACAATTTCGTATGCTAAATAAAGGCAAAGGACCTGCCGTTTGGTCTCCAAGAGCTCAATGTGATAGAGAAAAGTTTATCTGGGAATGGAGACGAACACTCGATAAAATTGACAATTTGAACATTTGGCAAGACCAAGTAGACGAACTAATTGTCGAAAACGGAGAGGCTGTCGGTGTAAAAACCATATGGGGGGCAGAATTTAAAGCTAAAGCTATCATTGTTACTACAGGAACCTTTCTTAACGGATTGATGCACATTGGACATCATAAAGTTGCTGGTGGAAGATGCGCAGAACCTGCTGTTTATCATTTTACTGAATCAATTACACGTTGGGGGATTCGTTCGTCAAGAATGAAAACGGGGACTCCCGTACGCCTCGACAAACGAAGTATCCACTTCGAAGATACAGAAATTCAACCTGGAGAAAGCGACTTCCATCAATTTAGTTACCTTGGGGTGCAACATACTCTAAAACAGCTACCATGCTGGACGTGTTACACCAATGAAAAGGTGCATGATATTTTACGTAAGGATATAGCGAACTCCCCTTTATATAATGGACAGATTCAAAGTACTGGACCAAGATATTGTCCCAGTATTGAAACAAAGTTGGTAACGTTTCCTGATAAAGACAAGCATCCTCTTTTTATTGAACCAGAAGGCGAAGATACCAATGAAATGTATTTAAATGGGTTTTCTTCTTCTATGCCTTTAGAGACACAACTACGGGCTCTTCATAAAATACCGGCATTACGCGACGCAAAAATTTATCGTCCAGGATATGCAATAGAATACGATTATTTCGATCCTACACAATTAAAACACAGCTTAGAGTCGAAAATAATATCAGGTTTATTCTTTGCGGGGCAAGTTAATGGCACAACAGGATATGAAGAGGCTGGTGGACAAGGTATTGTTGCAGGCATTAACGCCGCTCTCTTTTGTTCGGGAAGTACGCCCTTCATAATGAAAAGAGATGAAAGTTATATTGGTGTATTGATTGACGATCTTACAACCAAAGGGGTGGACGAACCTTACAGGATGTTTACTTCAAGAGCAGAATATCGAATTCTTTTAAGGCAGGATGATGCCGATGCACGACTAACAGAAAAGGCATATAATATAGGAATAGCACGGATAAATCGTTATGATTGGTGGAAACAGAAAAGAGAATCGATACAACGTATCATCGAATATTGTGATCAAACTACCGTTAAACCAAGCGAAATCAATTCTTTTCTTGAGCACTTAAAGACAACTTCTTTAAAGATGAGTTGCAAAATTAGTGACCTTATCGGGCGTCCTCAAATAAGTATAAAAGCATTAGCCCAAGTACTTCCCGGTTTAAAGGGAATAATTGAATATAGTAAAAACAGAAAAGAAGAGATTATTGAAGGTGCTGAAATAAGAATAAAATATAAAGGTTATATCCAAAGAGAAAAGTTGGTTGCAGAAAAAATGCACCGGCTAGAAGAAATTAAAATAAAAGGTCGATTTAATTACGGCGAACTCCATGAGATTAGTACAGAAGGACGGCAAAAGCTAAAACAAATAGATCCAGAGACATTAGCTGAGGCAAGCAGGATACCAGGAGTATCGCCAAGCGATATCAACGTATTATTAATATTACTTGGGAGGTAATATTTATTGCTCGTGTTTATTCATCATCGCATATTTAAGAGAATAAGATTATACTTAAATGATAATAGCTTTTTATATCCATCACCATGACGCCTCGCTGTTCCACGTGAAACAAAACGTAGTAAGAACACCTTTATATAATAGGAAACTAAAATAAAATACAAAACGGAAAATGAACAACCAAACCCTTTTAAACAACTTAAGATGTATTCCTGACTGGCCTATTAAAGGCGTAAACTTCAGAGATGTAACCACTCTCTTTAAGAGCGCAGAATGTGTTAATATTATAAGTAACGAATTATTCGATCTCTACAAAAACAAAGGGATAACCAAAATAGTAGGTATCGAGAGTCGTGGATTTGTGATGAGTTCTGCAGCTGCCATAAGACTGGGGGCGGGAATTGTTCTTTGTCGTAAGCCCGGAAAGCTCCCTTGTGAGACAATACAGGAAAATTATGCCAAGGAATATGGTATTGATACCATCGAGATTCATAAAGATGCCATCAACGAAAACGACATCGTGCTATTACATGACGACTTGCTTGCAACAGGAGGAACGATGAAAGCCGCCTGTGATTTAGTAAAGAAATTCCATCCTAAGAAGGTGTACGCAAACTTTATTATAGAGTTACACTCTGAATTTCCAGATGCGCGCAACTCGTTTGACAAGGATATTGAAATTACAAGTCTTCTACAATTTTAGAGAGAACAAGAAACTGTCCGGCTTATTTGCCAGCATCTTACATATCGCCTGTTATAATATTATGATACTTATGGGAATTGCATTCTATTTATAAATAGTATATAACGGGTCTTATCCTCATAATATTATAGCATTAAATATTATTGACACGTCACAGGACGGCTACGTTTCACATGAAACATTAGGACTATAACTTCCAATATATAAAGGAGAAAACAGCATGGCCAAGGAAGAAAACGAGAAACGGTTAGCTTATCTTAAGAATATTGTACTTAGCATGCCTGAGAAGCCGGGCAGCTATCAGTTCTATGATGAATTACGTGAACAGGAGGGAAAAATTATATATGTAGGGAAGGCTAAAAACCTAAAGCGAAGAGTTTCCTGCTATTTTCATAAAGAGGTTGACCGCTTTAAAACAAAGGTCCTTGTTAGTAAGATAAGGGATATAAGCTATACGGTTGTAAACACAGAAGAAGATGCCCTACTGCTTGAGAACTCACTTATAAAAAAATATAATCCTCGTTACAACGTTCTTCTTAAGGATGGGAAGACATATCCCAGTATTATTATAACTAACGAACCCTTTCCACGTATTTTCCAAACAAGACACATTGATAAGCGGCTGGGTACATACTATGGTCCCTACCCACATGTTTTTGTCATGCACAACGTGTTGGACCTTATTAAACGTGTCTTTAAGCCACGAAGATGCAAACAGAGTATCACACAGGAAGGTATACAAGCTGGCAGATATAAGCCTTGCCTCGAATACCATATACATAATTGTGAAGGATGCTGTTTTGCACAACAAACTCGCGAAGATTATTTAGAGAATATCAGACAAGCCAGGGAAGTATTAAAGGGAAACACTCGTGAACTATCAGAATGGCTGCACCAACGTATGATGACAAAGGCTAAAATGTTAAAATTTGAGGAAGCTGAGGACCTTAAAAAAAGATACACCCTATTACAAGAATTTGTGTCAAAGAGCGAAGTGGTAAGCCATACGATTACCGATATAGATGTAGTTACCATCATTGATGACCAACAAAATAAAAACGCTTTCATCAATTACATCCATGTTAAAAATGGTACTATCAATCAAAGCTTTACATACGAATACAAGCGTAAGCTCAACGAGAGTGATCAAGACTTATTGACTCAGGCTATCCCCGAGATAAGAGACCGATTCCATTCAACAGCAAAAGAGATTATAGTACCATTCAACATGGAATGGAAACTGAAAGATGCTGTTTTCTTTGTTCCTCAGCGAGGCGATAAAAAACATCTTTTGGAGCTTTCAGAGATGAATGCCAGGCAATATCGTTTTGACCGTCTTAAACAGACCGAAAAACTTAATCCAGAGCAAACACACACACGTTTAATGAAAGAGTTGCAGCAAAAACTCCAACTTACCAAATTGCCATACCATATTGAATGTTTTGATAACTCAAATATAAGTGGCACTGATGCCGTTGCAGGATGCATTGTATATAAAGGTATGAAGCCCTCTCGTAAGGACTATCGCAAATATAATATCAAAACTGTTACAGGCCCGGACGACTATGCCTCCATGCAAGAGGCCGTACGACGGCGATATAGCAGGATGATAAAAGAAGGTACACCACTACCCGACCTCATTATTACCGATGGAGGAAAAGGTCAGATGGATGTTGTAAAACAAGTGATAGACGAACTTAATATTGATATTCCTATTGCAGGATTAGCCAAGGATGATCGTCACCGTACCAACGAACTCCTCTATGGTTTTCCTCCACAAGTTATTGGTCTAAAGTCAGATAGCGAACTATTCCATGTTCTTACACAGATACAAGATGAAGTGCATCGATATGCCATTACGTTCCACAGAAACAAGCGTTCCAAGCATGCACTTCACTCCATATTAGATGATATAAAAGGAGTTGGCCCCAAAACAAAAGGAGATTTGCTAACTCACTTTAAATCAGTAGCCAACATAAAGGTAGCAACACTTGAAGAAATTGCTACCATTGTAGGCTCTTCAAAAGCTCGAATTTTATATAATTTCTTCCAAAAACAGAAAGAAAGTAGTACATCTGTTAAAGAATAAAACATACTATATACTTGTAAAATAATCATCTTTTTGCTATCTTTGCCCATCTATA
>CALIIG010000167.1 GCA_938018155.1 uncultured Prevotella sp. | reverse complement strand
TGAAGAGTGGAAAGCTCAGAAATAGTTCGCTTCCGGGTCAGACAGTCATTCCATAAACACACATTGTCTATACGCTGGCTATTTTGAAATTGCCTGTCGCAATCTCTGCAAAAGTACATTTGACTGTTATGTTGATGACTATTCCTTTTAACATCTACAATATTATTTTAAATGTGTCGTTTTATTTATATCTATTTCATGACCACAAATTGAAAAGGTGCTCCACATATATAGAAATAATGTTGTAAGTTAATAGTTTCTGGATTTTCCTCTTGGATAATAAATAATTAAAGGGATAAGCTATGAATCAAGTAAAACAAAGCGTTAACTTAAATGAATCAGGTGCTAAAACGGTATGGGCTTCTTATCACTGTATCGGAGAAAGAGCAACACAGATATTAAATAGTATAGAGCAACCTTATCCGGATATATCTGATTTGGATACTAAAGACTTGCAGGAATGTTTATCTCTTTTTATTTTTACAGACAATGCGAATAATTATGTGTCAGAAATAGACGATTGTATTATGCAATATAAAGATGTATTTATTAAAAATATCTTTGTTTTTGATTTACATCCCAACGATCGGTCTCAAGAATTTAAAGCGAGGTGGGGATTTTATAATATCTTTATTTCTTCATATTTCACTTTAGAAAATAATATTCAGCATTATCTCTTGTTTGTAAACCATTTCATAGAAACTGTAGGACTTATTTGTATGGGCTACAAGGAGTGGAAGTACTTTACTGGCCAGGCTACATTTATTACGGCTGGCACAGCGAGTACGTTCAAACATGTGATTGGTTCCATACCTGTTAATAACAATATCAAAAGAATGATGCTTGGATTAGTGCTGCAAGACTTGACGATAGAGAGTGTTAAAGAGAATCTGAATGAATTAAGATTTTTCTTTGACCAACTTCCAGATGATGTTGATGGGATATGGCAAATGAGTCCTCATGTTGGAAATCCGCATATTGAGTATATTGTTGGGCTTGGATCTGTCCCTACACTGAGTAATTTAAATTTATAATATGATTAAATGACACTCCTCCAAATATCAGACACTCACAATCTACATCAGCAGTTGTCAGACTTGCCTATAGCTGATGTTCTGGTACATTGTGGTGATTTCACGAATATGGGTACAGAAGCAGAAGTGCTCAATTTTCTGAATTGGTTTATAGATCTTCCTTTTAGTCAGAAGATTTTTGTTACAGGTAATCACGATCTTTGTCTATGGGATGCAGAAAAAATAGAAGATTTACCTGACAATGTCCATTTCTTACAAGATAATGGCTGTGAGGTTGATGGGGTAAAATTCTTTGGTGTAGCATACAATCATCCTGTAAGTCTTATACCTCATAATGTAGACGTTCTTATTACACACGAGCCCCCTTTCATGATATTAGACAGATCAAACAAAATACATTGGGGCAACTTGGCTCTAAAGAATAGAGTGCTGGAGATAAATCCTCAATATCACCTTTTCGGTCACGCTCATGAAGCTTATGGCGTAGAACAACGAGGAAAAACTATTTTTGCAAACGGGTCTGTTCTTGACGATTATTACAGATTGTGTAATGCTCCGTTATTGCATGATATTACCTGCATTAACTCACAGTTGCTTTAAATAGCATATATAGGGAAATCCCTATATAAAAGTAGGAGAATGTAAAGTTTCACTATTGAGAATTTCACTAACTTTGTCACAGTTAATAATAGATGTATGATGAAAAAGTCAATCGTGCTGGTCATGGCGGCGTTGGTTATGCTTTCTGGGTGTGATAGTTATGCTGGTTCTGGTGCCTATGCGGGAGCTTCTCTCGGCTCAATTCTCGGCTCTGCTATTGGTGGAATAACAGGCGGTCCGCGAGGATCCGACCTGGGAACCATTGTAGGGATGGCAGGTGGAGCTATTATTGGTGCAAAGATGGGAGCAGATGCTGACCAGCGTCGTGCTGATGATATCGAACAATATCGTCGGAAACGTATGGAGCGTAGGAACTCACGCTCATGTATTGGACGTACACCTCGTACCTATGGTGAGGACGAAGTCGGCAACGATAGCATATCTTCGCAGATGTATAACAACGGTATAAAATCGTCTTCGCGTGGTGATACACTTGTTGTAGCACCCGATTCTGTTTATGGCAGCGGATTTAATTCAACAAATAGTGGAGATGATCGTTTGTACGATTTTGATGGAATTGATTATACTGGTAATTACAGTGCGCAGCAGCCTGTTACTACAATGCCCATGCAATCGGGTGTAGAGAAATTAGCTTCAGGCATGACATATAATGCCGATATAGAGGTGCGCACTGCCCGTTTCGTCGATGAGAATCAAGATGGAAAGCTGCAGCGCGGCGAGCTTTGCAAAATAATTTTTGAGGTAATAAACCGTGGTGCAAAGCCTTTGGCCGACGTTGTGCCTACAGTTGTTGAAACTACGGGCAACCGCCACATCTATATCTCTCCCAATATGCACGTTGAAAGTATTATGCCCGGGAAAGGAATACGTTATACAGCACTCGTTAAGGCTGATAATCGATTAAAGAAAGGTACAGCTTGTTTTTGCGTAAGTGCCATACAGGGAGGCACTAATATGTCAAAGGTCAGCGAGTTTCGGATTCCTTGCGTGCGGTAGAAGGCTTCTTCTTCAGCTTGACGGCATTGCGTTTTGTCACCTTTCCGGCAGGACGCAATGCCTCTTTCATTTCGGTCTGGTGCCATTCACTGATGATGTTGGTGCCTATCTGGTTGATATCAAACTCAAAATCGGGCAATCCCGTCTCTGGTTCTTCCTCGCGGAATGGTATGCCACGTTCCACCTTTTGCACCTCAACCATGGCTACTCCCTGCGACAGCATGCCCAGGGCTTTGGCAGCGGCGTAGCTCAAGTCAATAATACGGCCCCGGCCAAACGGTCCGCGGTCGGTAACTCTTACATTGACGGTAAGCCCGTTCCGCAGGTTTGTTACCTTCAGAATAGTGCCGAAAGGGTAGGTGCGATGGGCGCAAGTGAGGCTGTCGTGGTGCAGACGCTCGCCGCTTGCAGTACGTGCTCCGGTAGCCCGCTTTGAATAAAAAGAGGCTTTACCCCTGCGAGTCTGTGCCCCTGCAGGGATAAAGCCGATGATAAGTGTGATAATAATTAAGATGTGTTTCAATGTAGCGGTTTTATGTTATACAATGCCTTGCGCCATCATGGCGTTGGCCACTTTCATGAATCCGGCAACGTTGGCTCCCTTTACATAGTCAATATATCCGTCCTTCTGGGTGCCATACTTCGTGCATTGCCCGTGTATCGAGTGCATGATATAGTGCAGCTTCTCGTCAACCTCGTCAGAACTCCAGTGCAGTCGCATCGAGTTTTGCGTCATTTCCAGTCCTGATGTAGCCACGCCACCGGCGTTGACGGCTTTCCCCGGCGCAAAGAGCTGACGGGCCTTTACGAATTTCTCAACAGCTTCGGCCGTGCAACCCATGTTGCTTACCTCAGCTACGCACAGCGGTTTGTGCGACAGAATAAGGTCGGCATCGTCGCCGTTCAGTTCGTTCTGTGTTGCACAGGTCAGGTAAATATCGGCTTTCTGTTCCCAGGGCTTGCGGCCAGGAATAAACGTCGAGCCCTTGAACTCGTCGGCATAAGGTGAGCAGATGTCCTCGCCACTGGCACGAAGTTCGAGCATATATTCGTTCTTCTCGCCGCTGATACCCTCCGGATCGTAGATGTAGCCATCAGGACCGCTTATTGTTATCACCTTGGCACCAAGCTGTGTAGCTTTCTTTACAGCACCCCATGCCACGTTTCCAAACCCTGAAACAACCACAGTCTTGCCTTTAATATCTATGTCTTGCGTCTGCAACATTTGGTTAACAAAGTACAATGCGCCAAAGCCCGTTGCTTCGGGACGAAGTATTGAACCGCCATATTCCATGCCCTTACCCGTAAGAACTCCCTGGAACTGCCGGGTAAGCTTTTTGTATTGGCCGAAGAGGAAACCTATTTCGCGCCCTCCTACGCCAATATCTCCTGCGGGAACATCCTCATCAGGGCCTATGTAATGGTATAGTTCCTGCATGAACGACTGGCAGAACCGCATCACCTCAGCGTCTGAACGGCCGCGTATTGAGAAGTCGGAACCTCCTTTTGCACCGCCCATTGGTAGTGTGGTAAGAGCATTTTTGAATGTCTGTTCAAAGCCCAGGAACTTCATAATACTAAGGTTTACTGACGGGTGGAACCTTAAACCACCCTTGTATGGGCCAATGGCACTGTTGAATTGTACGCGATAGCCTATGTTTACGTGCACGTCACCGGCATCGTCTGTCCACGGAACGCGGAACATAATAATACGTTCAGGCTCTGTAAGTCTTTCAATAATCTTTGCCTTTTCAAATTCAGGATGCTGATTATACACATCTTGAATAGAAATCAATACCTCCTTAACAGCCTGCAAAAATTCAGGTTCGGTCGAGTGTTTCCACATCAAACCGTTCAAAATTTGTTCCACTTCCATAGCAGTAATTGTTTATAAGTCAAAAGATTTTCGGGCAAATCTTAGTGTCTGCCCATGTTTCATATTGTTATATATATACGCGCAAATATAGGCTTTTATTCCATACGTACCAAATAATACAATGTGTTTTTTATCCTTTTTGTGTCATTTTGTATTCTGTCATAAGGTTAAACTATGGTGTAAAGCAGTTTGTTGTTTAATGCAAAAGGTTCGATATATGCGAATAAGCGCGCCTTAACCATCTGCAAGGCAATTCAAAATACAAGCGTTGTCTTATGTTCATTTGATATTTTGTGAGCTTTATGTCTCTTTGAATATCCGTAAAAAAGGGATGCTTCTGCCAGTTTTCTCTTTTCTCATGAAGAGCTATTGCACAAAGGTTAGCCAGTCGGTCGGTTATTGTATCAGGCAAATATAGTGTCCTTACCTGCATAGGAATAGCCTGCATACGTAGTCGGTTCAGTTGCCGGGCATAGCCCATGTGGAATCGATAGGCCTCA
>CALIIG010000166.1 GCA_938018155.1 uncultured Prevotella sp. | reverse complement strand
GTCAGCAGCGCGTATGACGGCCGTCACACCCATCGTCCGACGGTCGCCGTACGCACTGCTGACGGCCGCCGGACAATGACCCATTCGCTGTAGGGAGGCCGGCTTTATGCAGATATGAGGACATAAGAAAGCTTAAAACCAGGGAGCTGTACATCATAATGGGGCGGAGGCAGGGCGGTAAGCCGGCAACGGGATGGTAATTATTTTCTTTTGTCAGGGTGCTGCACTACATGAAATGGTGATGTATGCAGAGTATCGACATTGTAAACAAGTTTGGCAAAAGTTTGAAAAACATATAAGCAATTCTTTCATTTCAAGTAAATTAAATTGCAATTTCCACATAGCATTTTTTGGTTTTTTCTTTGATAATTCAAAGTTATATATTATCTTTGCAATGTCAAGTTTGCAAAAAGCAAACATGACGGAATTGCATTTTAAATGATCTATTATAATATTTATGAGCGGAAAAAGAGTTTACACCTTCGGTAATGGTAAAGCTGAAGGACGTGCCGACATGAGAAATCTTCTTGGCGGCAAGGGGGCTAATCTTGCAGAGATGAACCTTATTGGTGTTCCGGTTCCTCCCGGTTTTACGATAACAACAGACGTTTGCAACGAATATTTTGAAAAAGGAAAGGATGATGTTGTAGCCTTGCTGCGCGGCGAGGTGGAGAATAGCATTCGTCATATAGAAAGCCTCATAGGCTTAAAGTTTGGCGATGCCGCCAATCCGCTCCTGCTTAGTGTACGTTCAGGTGCGCGCGCTTCAATGCCGGGTATGATGGATACCATTCTTAACCTGGGCTTAAATGACAAGGTTGTTGAAGGCCTTGTTAAGAAAACGGGCAATGAACGCTTTGCATACGACAGCTATCGGCGTTTTGTACAGATGTACGGCGACGTTGTATTGGGTATGAAACCCGTAAACAAAGAAGATATCGATCCGTTTGAAGCTATTATAGAAAAGGTAAAGGCACAGCGCGGAATAGTTCTGGACAACGAAATGAATGTTGACGAACTGAAGCAGCTTGTTGTTCTTTTTAAAGAAGCAATTAAGAAGCAGACGGGTGCCGATTTCCCGGAAAATCCGGTCGATCAGCTTTGGGGCGCAATCTGTGCAGTGTTTGACAGCTGGATGAATGAGCGCGCAATTCTGTACCGCAAAATGGAAGGCATTCCACAAGAGTGGGGTACAGCCGTTACGGTAATGGCAATGGTGTTTGGCAATATGGGCAATACGTCGGCAACAGGTGTATGTTTTTCACGCGACGCAGCGACAGGTGAGAACGTCTTCAACGGCGAATACCTTGTCAATGCACAAGGCGAAGATGTTGTAGCCGGCATACGTACACCACAGCAAATAACCAAGGAGGGGTCACTGAGATGGGCTAAACAGCAGTGTATTTCTGAAGAAATCCGTGCTACAAAATTCCCATCAATGGAAGAGGCTATGCCCGAAATATTCAATCAGCTCAACGCGCTTCAGGATAAATTGGAGAAGCATTACCGCGACATGCAGGACATGGAGTTTACGGTTCAGGAAGGCAAGCTGTGGTTTTTACAAACCCGTAACGGAAAGCGCACAGGTACAGCTATGGTAAAAATTGCCATGGACCTGCTGCATGAAGGCATGATTGACGAAAAAACGGCTATTAAACGCTGCGAGCCTAACAAGCTCGACGAGCTGCTTCACCCCGTGTTTGACAAGGAAGCATTGAAGCAGGCACATGTGCTTACGCGTGGTCTTCCTGCATCTCCGGGAGCTGCTTGCGGACAAATTGTGTTCTTTGCCGACGACGCTGCCAAATGGAGCGACGAGGGACATAAGGTTGTAATGGTGCGCATTGAGACATCGCCTGAAGACCTTGCCGGCATGTCGGCAGCCGAAGGCATCCTTACAGCCCGCGGCGGTATGACATCACACGCTGCCGTTGTGGCCCGCGGAATGGGCAAATGCTGTGTATCGGGCGCGGGTGCTATTATGGTCGACTATAAGTCTCGCACGGTTGAGATTGATGGTGTAGTATTGCATGAAGGCGATTATCTGTCGATAAATGGTTCTACCGGTGAAGTATACCAGGGTGAAGTAAAGACAAAACCCGCTGAGGTTTCAGGCAATTTTGCCGAACTTATGAGCCTTTGCAACAAATATACACGTATGGTTGTGCGCACCAATGCTGACACACCGCACGACGCCGAGGTGGCGAAGAAGTTCGGTGCTGTGGGTATCGGTCTGTGCCGTACGGAGCACATGTTCTTCGATAAGGACAAAATCAAGGCTATGCGTGAGATGATTCTCGCCGACACAAAGGAAGAACGGGAGATAGCTTTGGCCAAATTGCTCCCGCTTCAAAAGGAGGATTTCTACGGAATACTGAAGTGTATGGATGGCATGCCCGTCAATATCCGCTTGCTCGACCCGCCTTTACACGAGTTCGTTCCAAAGGATTTGGCCGGTCAGGAGGCTATGGCCAAGGAGATGGGAAAGAGTATTGATTTCATCAAACACCGCGTAGAGAGTCTCAAAGAGGTCAATCCGATGCTGGGTTTACGTGGTTGTCGCCTCGGTATTACGTATCCCGAAATTACCACTATGCAAACAAAGGCCATCCTTGGAGCCGCTGTTCGTCTGAAGCGTGAAGGCTTAAACCCCAGACCTGAAATAATGGTTCCGCTGGTTGGCACCTATAAAGAACTCGAACAACAGCAGAATGTAATAAGGGCTGCCGCTGAAGAGCTGTTTAAAGAAGAAGGTATTGAGGTTGAGTTTAAGTTGGGAACGATGATAGAAATACCTCGTGCCGCGCTCACTGCAGACCAGATTGCAAAGCACGCTGACTACTTTAGCTTTGGTACAAACGACCTTACGCAGATGACTTATGGATATAGTCGCGATGACGTTTCGCGTTTCTTGCCTACTTATCTCGACAAGAAGATTCTGGAAGTAGACCCATTCCAGGTTCTCGATCAAACAGGAGTTGGCCAGCTTGTTGAAATTGGCGTAAAGCGTGGACATTTGACAAAACCGAATTTAAAATGCGGAATTTGCGGCGAACACGGTGGCGAACCGTCATCAGTTAAGTTCTGTCATCGTATCGGTCTTGACTATGTCAGCTGCTCTCCTTACAGAGTGCCGATTGCTCGACTGGCTGCGGCACAGGCCAGAGTTGAGGAGTAATTTTATATTACTGATTTAAAGGCAATTAGGCTGTAACACCTTGGTAAAACAAGGGTTACGGCCTAATTTCATAAAGGGGCAATTGTACATTTATACACACATCCCGTGTTCTTTTGAAGCAATTTGTTTACCATTTCCTTTACCATTCGCAGCAAATGTGTTTACCAGGTGTTTACCAATAAAAAAAATAATATGTTATGGCACTATTCAAGGCAGTAGTCAGAAGACCACGCAAGGATGGATTCGGGCCAACATATTGGCATATACAAGATCAAGCATTCGTGAACGCCATGCCTTGATTTCA
>CALIIG010000165.1 GCA_938018155.1 uncultured Prevotella sp. | reverse complement strand
GCAGGGCCGTGGCATTTTGCCGTAAAAACCATGCTCACACTGTATGGAGTGGCAGCCACCGACGCGCTTTACTTTGTGCTTATTGTACATTCAGTGCAAACCCTGCTGGTGGTAGCTCTCGGTGTTTACGCCTGGATTGCATTGAATTTTACGCCGAAACGACAGGCCCTCATATCGCAAAACAACAATTAATAACCTATAATACAATTAACTATGAGTGAAATTGCCAATTTGAAACCAGCTGCTTTATGGCGCAATTTTGATGCGCTGACACAAGTTCCACGTCCGTCAGGACACCTGGAGAAAGTGCAACAGTTCCTGCTCAACTTTGCCAGGGAGGCAGGCGTAGAGGCTTTTGTTGACCCCGCAGGCAACGTAGTGATGCGCAAACCTGCCACAAAGGGCTATGAAAACCGTAAGACTGTGATGCTCCAGGCGCATATGGACATGGTGCCTCAAAAGGCTCCTGACAGCAAGCATAACTTTGAAACCGACCCCATTGAAACTTATATCGAGGACGGATGGGTACATGCACGCGGCACCACACTGGGCTCGGACGACGGTATTGGCGTTGCAGCCATCATGGGAATTATGGAGAGCCACGACCTGAAACACGGCCCGATAGAGGCACTTGTCACCCGCGACGAAGAGACAGGAATGTACGGAGCCAACGAGTTGCCGGCAGGAGAGCTGCACAGCGACATCCTGATGAACCTCGATTCGGAGCTTTGGGGCAAGTTCGTTATTGGCTCGGCAGGTGGTATTGACATCACAGCCAGGCTGGAATATCAGGAGGTTGACAACAACTTTGAGGCAGCAGCGAGGGTAACTCTCAAAGGTTTGAGGGGCGGACACTCGGGTCTTGAAATTAACGAAGGCCGCGCAAATGCCAACAAAGAGATGGTAAGGCTCGTGAGAAAAGCCGTTGCAGAGCTTGGCGCAAGACTGGCAAGCTGGCAGGGTGGCAACATGAGGAACGCCATTCCGTTTAAGGCAGAGGTGGTGCTGGTGCTTGACAAGGACAAGGTTGCCGGCCTGAAGGCGATGGTTGAACAGCAGCGACTGATGATAGAAGACGAGTATAAGACCATTGAAAAGAACGTTGAGTTTTTTGTTGAAGAGGCTGAAAAGCCTGCCATGCTGCCGCCGGAGGAAATTCAGGACAACCTGATTGACGCCATTTATGCCTGTCATAACGGCGTGTTGCGCATGATACCCGTGAAGCCCGATGTAGTAGAAACCTCGTCGAATCTGGCCATTATCAGCATAGAAAACGGTAAGGCAGCATTTAAGATTCTGGCGCGATCGAGCCGCGAAGACATGAAAATGTACATTGCCGAACAGCTGCAAAGCTGCTTCAATATGGCAGGCATGAAGGTTGAGCTGAGCGGAAGTTACGGCGGATGGGACCCGAATCCCGACAGCGAAATACTGCGATTGTTGCAGAAAGTGTATAAAGAGCAGAACGGTAACGATGCCGTTGTGCAGGTAGATCATGCAGGACTGGAGTGCTCGGTGATATTAAGCAAGTATCCTAACCTCGATGTGGTAAGCCTTGGACCTACGCTTCTAAGCCCCCATACAACGAGCGAGCGTTTCGAAATAGCCACGGCCGAACCGTTCTGGAAGCTGCTTACACAGGTGTTGGAAGAAATACCCGTGAAATAATACACCTTATTATATAAGTCACCGTAAGAGAGAGACTGCCCTGTGCAGAGGGAAAGGCAACGCGATATTGCCATACTCTGGAGCACATGGCATTCTCTCTCTTGCTGTTTTATTTCGAATACGGAATACGTGACAAATTGATTAATATAAATGATATTCCATCTACGAAATGCCTGTTTTGTACTAAAATGCTTGCCAAAAAGGAATTTTAAACGTAAATTTGCAAGCCAATTAGGATAATTGGCGACATCCGGCCCGCACAAGGCTGATTCAACATCCATTCTTCAACAGAAATATCATCAGATATGAAAGCTTTCAAAAGAACAGCCTTCCGGCGTTCTGTTATGGCATCGGTACTTATCTTCAGTATGCTTGCCGGAGGTATCTGCACTTATGCAGGCAATAGCGAAGCAGCCTTATTCGGCCTTTTCAAATCGAAAAAGAAAAAGGCGGTCCCGCCTGCAGCCTCTCCTTACAAACGCATCACAGGGCGCGACTCGGTGGCTATGGCTGGTGTGATGAATGTTATACATAAGGGAGACACGTTCTATCTGGAACTTCCGGTGAAGTATTTGGGCCGTCCTTTCCTGGTTAGCAATAAGCTTCAGCGCGTGCCTAAAGAATTAAACGAGGCCGGTGTCAACAAGGGCATTAACTATGAAAACCAGTTAATACGCTTCGAATGGGACAAAACGGCGAAGCGTATCATGATAAGGCAGCAGCGAATAACGCCGGAAGCACCGAAGGGATCGGCCCTGGAGCGTTCGGTAACCGACAATTACATGGACCCTTTAATAGCTGCACTGAAGGTAGAACAGGCAGCACCCGACTCGTCTACTGTAATAATTAAGGTGAATAACTTGTTCAACGGGCAGCGCAATTGCCTGAACGATGTGTTCAACCTCATCAATATCGGCACGTCGCCAGATAGTGAATTGTCGCGGATACTGTCGATAAAGACGTTCAACAACAGTGTGGTGGCCACGTCAGAACTAACTACTGTGGTGCACGAAGGGCAATCGAAGGTGAACGTTACTGTCGTGGTTTCGTCATCAATAACGCTGCTCCCCGGGCAGGAAATGGCGCGCAGGCAGGAAGACTGGCGTGTAGGCTACTTTACAACACCCCGTACACAGTTTGACGATCAGCAACAACAGGTAAAGAAAACCAACTATATTACCCGGTGGCGACTGGTGCCAGGCGACACCATTGCATACATGAGGGGCGAACTTGTTGAGCCTGTTAAACCCATTGTGTTTTATATCGACCAGGCCGTTCCGGCACATTTGCGCCCCTATATCAAAAGAGGCATAACCGATTGGAACCGTGCTTTCGAGCAGGCTGGCTTTAAAAATGCCATACAAGTGCGCGATTTCACCGATAGTTTAGCCCACGATGGCGACGACATGAAGTACTCATTGCTGACCTATGATGCATCAGAAAAGGCAAACGCTATGGGGCCATCGGTCATCGATCCCCGCACAGGGGAAATACTTGAAGCCGATATTATATGGTGGCATAACGTGCAATCGCTCATACGTGAGTGGATAATGGTTCAGACGGCAGCCACTGATTCGCGTGCAAGGACGCTTAATCTGCCCGACGATTTAATCGGCGACGCCGTGCGTTTTGTGGCCTGCCATGAGGTGGGACACTCGTTAGGGTTGCGCCATAACATGATAGCCTCGGCAGCTTACCCCACTGATTCGCTGCGCTCGCGGACGTTTACCAACCGCGTTGGCGGCACATCGGCATCGATAATGGACTACGCACGCTTCAACTATATTGCGCAACCAGGTGATGGCGTGCGCGTAATGAGCCCGCACATAGGTGCTTACGACAAGATGGCTATTGAGTGGGGCTATCGCTGGTACCCCGCAGGGACTGACGAACGCAAGAAGCTTGACGACTACCTTAGGGCGCACAACGGCAAAGAATATCGTTATAGTGAAGCTCAACCGCAACGTTCAGCGGTCGACCCGCGCGCGTTAAGTGAAGACCTTGGCGACGATGCCGTGAAGTCGGCACGGTACGGAATTGCCAACTTGAAGCGCATTATGCCGCATCTTGTAGAATGGACTCGCACCGGCGATCCGTCGCAAACATACGACGAAGCTTCCGAATATTATTCGGGAATAATCTCTCAATGGCGTCTGTTTCTTTACCATGTGCTGGCCAATGTGGGCGGCATTTACCTCGAACGCTCAACTATTGACGAGAACAAACCAGCGTACACCTTTGTAGAAAAGAGCCGTCAGAAGGATGCTGTACAGTTTCTTCTTGACGAGGTGCTGACGTATCCGCGCTGGCTTTTCGACGCACCCATCTCACAAAAAGTGCTTATTCTGCGCTCAACACCAAATGGAACGGAGGAGCAAGACCTTGCATATCTGCTGCGAAATCAGCAGAATTACATCCTCTGGGACCTGTTAGATAATACCCGTTTAATCAGAATGTACGAGAATGAAATGCGTAATGGCAGTGCGGCATTTAAGCCAACGGACATGATGAACATGCTACACCGGCATATTTTCCGTACTACATTGAGCGGCAAAAACCCTGATGTGATGGAGCGAAGCCTGCAGAAAAGCTTTGTAGATGCGCTCATTACGGCTGCCAATGCCGGCGAAGGGGTAAAGATAAACAAGCATATTGACGGGGCGTCGCTGTCGGGCGGGCAACGCACTATCGAATTTACCAGCGCACAAGTAACGCGTAACAGCGATGCTCTGAGCCTGAAACGCGGCGAGCTTTTACGCATACAGCAACTGCTGAAAGCACGTAAAGCCGCTGCCTCTATTGACGCACGAATGCACTATGACGACATTCTGCTGCGAATAAAAACGGCTTTAAATCGCGAATAATGCGGCTTTAGACCAGGAATAATGCGGCTTTAGACCGTGAATAACAAACATTATCACATCACTCACACATCCTACAACAGATGAAAAGGTTACTTTTATACCTCCTCTTTCTGATATGCTGCCAGCAACTTGCAGCGCAAGAGCGAACCATTACAGGCAAGATTTTAGACGGAACACTGCCTGACGAGCCGCTAATTGGTGCCACCATCGCTATGGGTGATGGCAAACTTCAGAACGGCACGGTGACCGATTATAACGGCGATTTCACCATGAAGGTGCCACAAAACACCAAGGTTCTTACCGTGCGTTACCTGGGATATGAGAACGGTAAGATAACACTTGTTGACGGAACCGACCATTATGTGGTGACGTTAAAATCGGCATCCCAATCCATTAAGGAAGTGGTGGTGACGGGCTACCAGAAGATTGACCGCCGAAAACTGACGGCATCGGTATCACAACTCAACATAAACGACGAATCAGTAGGTGCTGTTAAGAACATCGATCAAGCGTTAGGGGGCCAGATTGCCGGCTTGTCTACTCTTCCCTCTACGGGCGCACCGGGTGCTCCTGTAAAGATAAGGATTCGCGGAACAGCCTCTATTAACGGCACGCAAGAACCGTTATGGGTACTCGATGGCATCCCGTTGGAGGGCACAGACATCCCTAATGTGGACAACTTAAACGATGTAAACGACATCTATCAAACCTCAATTGCAGGACTAAACCCCTCGGATATTGATAACATTACGGTGTTAAAGGATGCCGCCGCCACTGCTATCTACGGTGCTCGTGCGGCTAATGGCGTTATTGTCATTACGACAAAGCGAGGCAAAGAGAGCCGTCCAATCGTTAACTTTAACACGCGACTGACGTTCAGTCCCAAGGTAAATATCGACCGTTTAAATCTGCTTAACGCCAACGAAAAGGTTGATTTGGAGCTTGATCTTTTAGCAAGCAAATACGAATATCGCCAGCATAAGGGCGGCGTTGCCAACATTTTAGACCGGCTTAACGAGTTTAACGCCTACCGTGCAGGCGGTTGGAATGCGCTCTCTGCTACGGCACGGCAGCAGATTAACAACCTGCGCGATATCAATACCGACTGGAACGACATTCTCTTCCGCAACGTTTTCAATCAGGAATACAATGCTTCCGTCTCGGGAGGCAGCGACAGAGCCAGTTACTATGCATCGGCAGGATACTATGACGAGCAGGGAATCGTGAAGGGAGTAGAGAACAATCGCTATAACTTTACGCTGAAAGGGACCTTCAAAATCAACAAAAAGCTCACACTTGGTGCAAGCATTTTTGCCAACCAGCGCAAGCAAACCAGCTTCCTTACTGATACAGGAGGGTTCACCAATCCCGTGTATTACTCGCGCGAAGCCAATCCATATTTCCAGCCCTTTAAAGCCGACGGCAGCTATAATTACGATACAAACGTGCAGGGACGCGAAAGCAATGCCCCCGACTTTAACATCTTTGAGGAGCGCGCCAACACCTCAAAGCGTCGCCGTGACTATTCTATAATGACCATCATTGATGCTGAATATAAGCTCAACAGCAATTTTAAGCTCACGTCTCAATTGGGTTATCAGTTCGACAATTACAGCTTACGCCGCTACCAGGGCGGCGACAGCTACGCCATGCGCAAGGAAAAAGAGTATGCCACTTACATGACATCGGGCGGCGTTCAGCAAACCATCTTCCCCGAAGGAGGTGCTCTTCGCACCACCGATTCGTACAGAAGACAGTGGCTTTGGAAAGCAATGGCCGAGTATAACCGCCGATTTGCCAGGTACCATGACGTTGAATTGATGCTGGGAACTGAGGTGCGTCACAACACCACACAATCAACATCGTCGGTTGCTTACGGCTTTGATGCCCGCACATTAACTACAAAACCCGTTGTCTTTCCGTCGCAAAGCATTGCCGAACGCTACCCTCTTCATCAGGAAACCAACCTTGAAAACGCTTACGTTAGCTGGTATGCCACAGGCTCTTACACCTATCATTACCGCTACACACTGGGCGCAAGTGTGCGCTTCGACGGCAGCGACGTGTTCGGAGTAGCCAAAAAATACCGCTACTTACCGTTGTATTCGGTGAGCGGATTATGGCGTATTTCGGAGGAGAAATGGATGCAACCGCTCACCTGGATCAACGATTTACGCTTGCGTGCATCCTATGGTTTGCAGGGAAATATTGACAAATCAACCTCGCCTTATCTCATAGGCACCATTGATAAAGCCTCTATTCTGGGTAAAAGCGAGACGATAATTGCGGCCGAAACCGCTCCCAACCCCAACCTGAAATGGGAAAAAACGTCGAACGTTAATCTCGGTCTTGAAGCTGCGTTTCTGAATAGTCGCATCCACCTCAGCCTTGATTATTATCACCGTAAAAGCTCCGACCTCATTGGTATACGTATGCTTCCGCTCGAAACGGGCTTTGCATCAACCACCATTAACTGGGCAAGCATGAAGAATGACGGATGGGAACTGTCGCTCAATACGCGCAACATCGTTACGAAAAACTTCACATGGTCAACCCATTTAAACCTGGGTTTCAACACCAATAAGATATTAAACGAGAGCGTTGCACAAAATTCAACCTATCCAAGCCGTCAGGGTTATCCCGTGGGTGCGCTGTTTGCCTATCGCACAGCCGGGCTCGACGCCGACGGTTACCCCTTGTTTGTGGCTGCCGACGGATCGAAAACATCGGCCGCCAATTTCCTTAAGCTCAACCGATATGGTGCCAGTCAGCTCACGGCTGAACAACAACGTGCACAGTATGCTTACATGGGCAGTACCGATCCCAAGTGTTCAGGCGGACTGATAAACACGTTCGAGTATGGCAACTGGCAGCTTGGCGTCAACTTTATGTTCAATCTTGGCATGAAGGTTCGCGTGCAGCCGTCCTACTCGCCCGCTTATTTCGACCGCGGATTAAATACCAACCGCGACATCCTTAACCGCTGGACAACCACCAATACCAATGGCAAATATGCCGTCCTGATGGTGTCAACGCCCGCTCGTCTGGCCGAATACACGCGCTTTGCCGAATATAACACGTACAGCATGCTCGACATTTGGGTGCGCAACAGCAGCTATGCCCGCATGCAAAGCCTGCGTCTCGGTTATAAATTGCCCAAAAAATGGCTGTCAAAATTCGGCGTCAGCAGTGCGTCAGTAAGCCTCGAAGGCCGCAACCTGCTGGTTATAGCCAGCAACTACAACAATTATCTCGACCCCGAAACCATGGGTAATCCCTTTGCCCAACCCGTGGCAAAGAGCTACATTTTTGGTTTGAACGTCAACTTCTGATACCCGTAACACCTCTTTATATGATGCAGAATATGAAATCAAACATATTATCACAGCCCCGCAGGGTACGCTTTTCGCAGCTTCTCAGCCTGCTTTTCGCAACGCTTTTATTTGCTTCGTGCAACGACTTTCTTGACATAACGCCTACCGGCCGCATCATAGCCAGGACGGGTGAAGAGTATAGAGAGCTGCTCACATACGAATATAAGTATTTCCCTTCCGACCGCGCCTTAACCACTGTACGTAGCGACGAAATGACGATGATGCCGGGCTTCACCTCCGATCTCGATTATTCGACCTACTTCGACCTTTGGCGTTGGAACGACGATGCGCCGTCAACCTCCACCACTTACTTTGGCTGGCGCAGGTATTACCATGCTATTTATATTGCCAATTATATTATAGAGCATAAGAACGACATCACAAACGCCTCGTCTGCTGATATAGAACAGCTCATTGGCGAAAGCTATATGATGCGGGCTTACTGCCATTTTCTGCTGGCCAACCTGTATGCCGAGCCCTACACTCACTGCAAGCCTGACACCACGCGCGGTGTGCCATTGATGCTTAAGGCCGATGTAAACGCCGTGCCCCGCAGCAGCAGTTTGAAAGACGTTTATGCACAGGTGCTGGCCGATATAGCCGAAGCCGAACACCATCTCAACGTGCAAAGCTGGGAGAAAGGGCTTAATTACAGGTTCAATACCGTTTCGGCGCAGTGTCTTCGTGCACGTGTTTGCCTGTACATGGGCAACTGGCAGGGTGCGCTCGACGCTTCAAAGGCTGTCATTCAGGCCCACCCTGCTCTCGAAGACATGACGTCGTCGGGCAGCGTTTTGCCCAGCCGCTCCGACTCAAAAGAGAGCATTCAGGCACTCGAAACGATGATGGACGGCAAGAATATATTGATTGGTCGCCCTGCCCAAAGCCTGATTTCACTATACCTTCCGGGCGATCAGCGGCGCACAAAATACTATCGTCGCATCACCCCGAGCACGTCAACCCTGCTCAAAGGCGGCAGCGAACAGTTTAACTGCACGTTCCGTTCGGCCGAGTTTTACCTTACGGCTGCCGAGGCTGCTGCCCGTCTGGGTCAGCGTTCAGTGGCTGAAAACTACCTCAAACAGCTGGCCATTAAGCGATATAACGCTACGGCCTACGCTACATTTGTGGCTAATATGGCAACGCTTACCGACAATCAGCTGGCAGACGAAATAGTAAACGAGCGCGCTCGTGAGCTGGCTTTCGAAGGCCACAGGTGGTATGACCTGCGCCGTACAACCATGCCCGCGCTCACAAAAAGCTATAACGGTGAAACCTTCCGGCTTAACGCGGGCGACCGTCGCTATACCATGCGCCTCCCCACTGAGGCTGTTGAGGCCAACCCTGCCATTGAACAGTGGCCATAATACGTCATTATATCTACAATCATATTTTATTTTCACCTTTTTAAATAGTAAGAGTTATGAAAAAATTACTACTTGCCGCCGCCCTCATGGCGGTTACAACGCTTCAGGCACAGACGTGGAACGCGCCTGCCTTATGGACAAAAAGCCTTACGCCTGTTGACAATGCCAACCAGCTTGGCGACACCCACACCGCCGTTGCAGCCAATGGCGACGTGTTTACTACGGGCACATACAACCAGAATATAACCTTTGGCGGCAAGGCAATTACCAACGACGACAACATTACATCGGCCTACGTGGCCAAGTATAACGCCGACGGCACGGAGGCCTGGCTGGCCAAACTAAACGGCATGTCGGTTATCCGCACACTCGATACCGACGCCGACGGCAACCTTTATGCAGCAGGATTGCTGGCCGACGAGGTAACATTCTATTCGGCCGACGGCAATAACCAGGTGGTTCATGGCGCGGCAGGCATCGCTGTGCCCACCACTATGTTCATTGCAAAATACGATAAAAACGGCAACCTTAAGGCACTGCGCTCGGTATATCCCGTTGCCAACGCCAGCGTTCAAGCCTCTGGTCTCTACTTTCCCGAGGCAGGAGATGTGCACATTACACCCGGCAAGCTGATGGTTTCAAACGGCAAAGTATACCTCTCGGCAACCTACACGGGCGATGTTACCTTTGACAACGTGCAGTGGGAAGGCCGTTATCTCGACATTTTCGGAGCTATGTATCAGGACGTTGCCAGCGTAGGCATTATGTCATTAAAAGCTGCCGACCTTACCCATGCTACGTCAGTGGCCAACCTTAAAATGAAGGACAACAAGGTTTCGTTGCAGCAAAACCCCGAGTCGGTATGCTTTACGGTCGACGGCGGCACCGTTTACGCAGGCTTTGTGGGCAAGGGAACCGAAACGCTTACTACACCCAACGCTGCCGAAGAGCTTACCATGCAGATGCCCGACGACGGTACAGGCAACGTTGAACACGCCTTTATTCTGGCCAAAATCGACGCTGCAGCTACCACGTCAAAGGTTTTCCATGTTGCCATGCACGACAAAAGCTACGGCACCGATCGCGTAGGCGCGATGGCTGTTAACGGTGGAAAGCTGTTCGTGGCAGGCACTTTCTACAACCAGCTGGGTTTCGACACGGGCAAAACATCGGCTGGAAGCTCCGACATGTTTGTGGCAAATCTCAACCCTGCCGACTTTAGCGTGAACTGGGCAGCCAACGATGGCTACGACGAAGGCGACGTAACGAAGAACGAGGAGGCTTTCCACGCCATGCTTGTAAACGATGAAAAGGTATTCATTGCAGGCGTCGACCGCAAGAAAGCCGATGCAAACACCAACCATGCACTTACATTTAACGTGTCGGCAACGGGTGCTTTCACCACAGGCGACAACGCTGAGTACATCTCGCTGGCCGCTAATGCCGGCGGCGTTGTTTCAACCATCACCAACAATGCTGCCACAACCACCGTTACCACATACCGGCAAACGTCAACGGGCATTGGCCAGATTAAGGCCAATACCACCAGCGACGCACGCATATACAACCTCAACGGCCAGTATATGGGCACAGGCAAAAAGCTGCCTCGCGGCATTTATGTTCAAAACGGAAAGAAGTTTGTTGTAAAATAAACCTCATTATTACATACTCTCGTCAGGCCCTGGCTAACGTGTGCAGCCAGGGCTTTTTGGTGCCCCGGCATGGCGGGGAAACCGGTGGGCGGCCCGTCCGTACCAGTTTTACGCCCTGTTCCGTCCCTGTTGCCGGCATACCGGATAACACAATACACCTGCACGATGTTCCCTTTACGGTACAGGGGGCATGGTTCGACGGCCGTCAGCAACGTGTACGACG
>CALIIG010000164.1 GCA_938018155.1 uncultured Prevotella sp. | reverse complement strand
CCGGGATAATCTTTCCTTACTTCATAGCCGGAAGGAGAGAAAAAGGTCAACAATACTTTGTATTCGGGATGGCTTTTGCGAATACACTCCATCAAAGGAAGTCCTTGTTCAAACTCGCCTAAAGAAGCAGCATGAAACCAAATATATTTAACTCCAGGCTCTACCTTCTCACGAAGAACGTGGAAAGCGTTGTGTTCGCCCCGCCACATTTTCCTAATCTTTTCGCTAAAATGGGATGCAACCCACACGCCAAAAGAATAAAGGAACATCGAAATATTGTACATGAACTTATCTTCTTCCCGATATTAAGAGATAATTACAATTATTTTTGTCTCAAAACCTGTATGGCTTTCTTCAGACGACGGATGGTTTCATCCTTACCTAAGAAAGCAGAGATATCGAACATACCCGGTCCTTTACCAATCCCGACAAGAGCAAGACGGAACGCGTTCATTACATCGCCCATCTTATAACCCTTATCTTGAATCCATTTTTCAACAACAGGCTCCTGCCCTTCTATCGAAAAATCATCAATATTCTGCAATACTTCACAAAGCTCTGTCATTTGTTGTGCTGAGTATTCTTTCCAACGCTTCTTTACTGTCTTGGCATCATACTCGGTAGGCGCAATGAAAAAGAACGAACATAAAGGCCAAAGTTCCTTCACAAAACTTACGCGATCCTTCATCATTCTGACAACTTCACGTACACGTTCAAAACTTTCCTCCACACCATTATTCGCTACAATCGGAGCAAAAAGGAGGGCAATTTCTTCGTCGCTCTTGCGTAAGATGTACTCATGATTGAACCAAATGCCTTTCTGATAATCGAATTTGGCTCCACTTTTCGAGCATTTGGTAATATCGAAAGCCTCTACAAGTTCATCCAAACTGAAGATTTCCTGTTCCGTTCCCGGGTTCCAGCCCAACAAAGCAAGGAAGTTTACCACTGCCTCGGGGAAATAACCGCTCTCACGATAGCCGCTTGAAACCTCGCCTGTCTTAGGGTCATGCCACTCCAATGGGAACACAGGGAAACCTAAACGGTCGCCATCTCGTTTCGACAGTTTTCCCTTACCTTCGGGCTTTAACAGAAGCGGAAGATGGGCAAAACGAGGCATTGTATCTTCCCAACCGAAAGCTTTGTAAAGCAAAACATGCAACGGGGCACTGGGAAGCCACTCTTCTCCACGAATCACATGGGTTATTTCCATCAGATGATCGTCAACAATGTTGGCCAAATGATAGGTAGGAAGTTCATCCGCGCTTTTGTAAAGCACCTTATCATCCAGAATATCGCTCTTTATACATACATCTCCACGAATCATGTCAACGACATGAACATCTTGTCCCGGCTCAATTTTGAAGCGTACAGTATATTGCTCTCCTTCGCCAATAAGCCTCTTAACCTCATCCTCTGGCAGCGTAAGAGAGTTACGCATTTGCAGGCGAGTACGGGCATCATACTGGAAATTGGCAATCTCATTACGTGCTTTTTCCAACTCCCCGGGCGTGTCAAAGGCATAGTATGCCTTGCCTTCATCTAACAGTTGACGAACATATTTCTTGTAAATTTCGCGCCGTTCGCTCTGTCTGTACGGCCCATGACTACCTCCAAAACTTACTCCTTCGTCAAACTTTATTCCCAACCAGCGAAACGAATCAAGAATATAATCTTCAGCTCCGGGAACAAAACGGTTCGAATCGGTATCTTCAATGCGGAACACTAATTCGCCATTGTGCTGACGTGCAAACAAATAATTATAGAGAGCGGTGCGCACACCTCCTATGTGTAATGGTCCTGTCGGACTAGGTGCAAAGCGTACCCTTACTTTTCTTTCGGGCATACCTGATTATAATTTTTTTGCAAATTTAATATATTTCTTTCTACTTTAGCTATATTTTTAGTATTTTCGCACTGTAAATACCAAAGATAAATCTTCATGAACCTTACGAGCATTTTCAATAACAAAGACGATTTTTTCTGGCGCAACCTTTCTATTCAAATCGCTTTTGTTCTACTTACTACCCTTCTTGTCGTCTGGTTTCTGCCACGTAATGAGGAAAGAAAGTTCGATTATGAGGTGGGAGAACCCTGGCATTACGGAACAATCATAGCGAAATATGACTTTCCTGTATACAAAACAGAAGAAGCACTTGCCAGGGAACGCGACTCTTTGCTCAGGCAATTTCAGCCCTATTATGATTATAACAGCAACGTTGAGCCTGAACAAATTGCCAGACTGCGACACGATTTATCCAACAGCAATTTAAAAATACCAGCAGGATATAAGGAAATTATCATTGACCGGCTGCATCGTTTCTATCAGTCGGGCATTATGGAAACGCCTGCTTATAACAAGATTCACGCCGATACCACCCGGCAAATACGCATTGTTTTAGGCAAAGATGCAGAGAGTGCGCACATCAATTTTATTTATTCTACCATGTCGGCCTATGAGCAACTGCTCGGTAATGAGCATTTAGCTCAAGAAAGAAACCTGTTACAGCGTCTGAATCTCAACAATTACATCGTCCCAAACCTTATTTATGACAAGGCGCGTACAGAAAGTTCACGCAACGATTTGCTCAGCGGCATATCGCCTGCAAGCGGTATTGTCATGGCCGGACAGCGCATTATCGGTCAGGGCGAGCTTGTTACCGATTACAGTTTTCGCGTATTAAACTCAATGGAAAAGGAGATGCAGCGCCGCAGTGCTTCCAAAACACAGCTTACCTATAATCTTATTGGTAATACGACATACGTGTTCATCCTGGTGCTTCTCTTTACCATGTATTTGGGATTGTTCCGTCGCGACTATCTCGAAAAGCTGCGAAACATATCCATGCTTTACGTGTTGATAACCATTTTCCCCATATTGGTATCGCTGATGATGGAGCACACCTACTTCAACTTCAGCGTATACATCCTGCCTTTTGCGCTTGTTCCTATTTTCATACGCGTATTTATGGATTCGCGTACAGCCTTTATAGCCCATGTTATCATGGTGCTTATCTGTGCGTGCGCGCTTAGATACCAGTTCGATTTCATCATTATCCAAACCGTTGCCGGCCTTGTTGCCATATTCTCGCTACGCGAAATGTCGTCGCGTGCACAGGTGTTTCGCACAGCCTTACTGGTATTCATCACCACCTGTATCACCTATCTTACACTTAAATTGATGGAGAGTACCGAAGACTTTGAGTTTGAAAGCAGCATGTACTACCATTTCCTCATTAACGGTGTATTGTTGTTACTGGCCTATCCGCTGATGTTTATTGTCGAAAAAACCTTCTCTTTTATTTCGGTTATAACCCTTATTGAGCTTTCCGATACAAACAAAGGCATTCTGCGTAAGCTCAGCGAAGAAGCTCCGGGAACCTTTCAACATTCTATCACCGTGGGCAATCTGGCTTCTGAAATAGCCAATAAGATTGGAGCAAAAAGCACACTTGTGCGTACGGGTGCGCTGTATCATGACATCGGTAAGATTTTAGCACCGGCCTTTTTTACCGAGAATCAGCAGGGCGGTATTAACCCACACGACAGCCTTACTTGCAAAGAGAGCGCACAAATTATTATTTCTCACGTTACAAATGGAGTGAAACTGGCCGAAGAAAACGACCTCCCCGTTGTTATTCGCGACTTTATTCTTACCCATCATGGGCGCGGACTGGTTAAGTATTTCTACATTAAATATCAGAACGAACATCCTGATGAGGTCATCGATAAAGAACCGTTTACCTACCCTGGCCCTAATCCGTCGACGCGTGAACAGGCTATTTTGATGATGGCTGATACGTGCGAGGCGGCCTCTCACTCGCTTTCCGACTATACAGAAGAAAGTATCAGCAACCTCGTTAATACGTTAATCAACCAGCAAGTAGCCAATGGCTTCTTTACTGAATGTCGTATTACTTTCTACGATATTGCAGTAGCCAAACAGGTTTTAACTGAACGTTTGAAAGCAATTTATCATACCCGCATACAATACCCGACAGCAAAATCTTAATTCTGTTAACGTTTTCTAAAAGCATTTCGGCACAAAGGGAGATTTCGAACAATTTATCTACCTTTGCAACCAATCTTTTAGAACTATTTAATATGATTAAATTAAGAGTAGCTTTTGCCGCATTCTTTTTGGCAACAGCGTCAACAGCATTTGCCGGTGGCATTAACACCAATTCAAACATGAGCGTAGCCTTTGTCAGAAACCCCTCTCGTGATGGGGCAATTGGCATTGACGGCGTTTACTTTAACCCTGCCGGAGTGGCCTTTTTACCCAATGGTGCTCACCTCTCTCTGAACTGGCAGTTCATCTGGCAAAGCAGAACCATCAACAATGAATACCCTCTTTACCGGAACAATATTGAAAATCCGTCTACCCAACGCAAGTTTATGGGAAAGGCTTTAGCACCTGTTTTCCCTACGTTCCAGTTTGCATACAACTGGGATAAGCTCTCTTTCCAGGCTGGATTTGGCATTGGAGGCGGTGGCGGAAAGTGCACTTTTGATGACGGTCTTGGCAGTTTTGAGCGCATTGTATCCGAAACTGCCCTTGCCGCTTCGGGCCTGGCACAGACCATTGACGGTGCCATCGGCAACGGTGTACGCCTGTTCTCAAGCGATGTGGGCTTTGGAACACTGGGCAACTACCGCGCCACAAGTTACATGCGCGGCCGTCAGTATTACTACGGACTGTCGTTAGGTGCTGCCTATAAAATCAATCCCCAACTCAGTGTATTTGCCGGAGTGCGGGGCGTTTACGCACAAGCCAACTACTATGGTTACGTGCGCAACATACAAGTAGGCAATACTCCTCTCTACACTGTGCTTGACCCGTCGAAGACTGGTTCTGCCGACATTGAGCTTAACTGCGACCAAAGCGGCATCGGCTTTACGCCAATTATCGGCATCGACTACAAAACGGGCCGGTGGAACTTCTCTGCAAAGTATGAGTTTAAAACGCACTTACGCATGAAAAACTCTGCTGTCAACAGCTTTCCAAGTATTGGTGTAATTGAACAAAACGGACAATTAAGCGGTAATCTTGTCAATAACCTGAAGGGGCGCATGCAGGCAGTTCTTAAGAAACAGCTTATGCAGCAGGGCATGCCCGAGGCTATGGCACAGACTACAGCCGCTACAAAGGCCGAAAACGTGATGGCAAATCCTCGCGTTCAGGGCACAATGGCCATGCTGAAACAGAAGTTTGACGAAGGCATTCAGGGAGCAACGGGCGAATTTGCCGATGGCAAGAGCATCCCTGCTGACCTGCCTGGCATCCTCGCGCTTGGCGCAGGTTACAAGCCTGCCGACGGATTGCAACTTACAGCAGGCTTCCATTATTACTTCGATAAGCAGGCAACAGCCTACAATCATAAGGAAAAGAAGCTGACACGCGGCTCATTCGAATACAGCTTCGGTGCTGAATACGAAGCAACAAAGGCCGTAACCGTAAGTGCCGGCTACCAGAGAACCAACTACGGACTTACCACATCGTACATGGACGACAAGTCGTTTGTTGCCAATTCCAACTCAATTGGTGGCGGCGTACAGATTAAATTGAGCGGGAAGATGAAACTTAACCTGGCTTATTTCCACACATTCTACGGAACAAAAAAAACGTCGGTTACCTCTCCTAACACCGGCCTTGCCTACACGGCCAACTTTACACGTAACAACAATGTGTTTGGAGCAAGCCTCGATATAGACCTGTAAACCATGTTCTTAAATCGTGCTCAATAGCGATTAACATTGATATTACCAAATAGCGTGCTTGTTATCCATACGATACAGGCTCGCTATTTTTTATAATTTGCTTCATAAGATAGCAGTTACCGGCAAGTTATTGAATTATATTGCTGCTACTATAATCTTCGCCTCAGCTATTTATCATCCACTATATTAACTATTCGGGTATGCGTTCAACTGTGTATTCATCTATATTCTGCCACATAAAATTGAACACGTACAACCATACGTCATCATGCTAACATAGGTTTTCTACAAACAAATAAGCGTAAAAACTGTGTCATCATGATGCCATTTATGAACCATTACAGTATTTTTGTGATTGTTCGACGGCCGTCAGCAACGTTGTTGACGGCCGCCAAACAATGGGTGTGACGGCCGCCGTACGCGCTGTTGACGGCCGTCGAACAATGGCGAAACTGAAATAAAGATGGGAGGACAACCCAATAATTTAAGATAAAAAAGGCTGTAATGGCTAACCTTATACGGGGTCAACGTCAAAGTAAACCTGCAATGCGCGATAGGCTTTTTGGTCGAGAAGCTGCCGGCGAATGTGCGTAAGTTGTTCGCGGACACGATGCTGGTCGATGCCGTTTTCGAGCTTAATCACTATCTTTCGTATGCTCATCGCCTTTACACGAGCCACTGAAGGCTTGTCGGGACCGAGCACACGGTCGGCAAAAACATGCCTGAGCTGCACCCCCATCTCCTGTGCAGCCATCTCAACAAGGCCGTCCTGCTTGTGCTTCAGGTAAATATACACCAGATGATAAAACGGCGGATAGCGGAACATTTCGCGCTCGGCGAGCAGGTCTTTGTAAAAGGAGGCGTAATCGTTATGCACTACCTGTTGTATAACAGGCAGCCCGGGGCTTCGCGTCTGCAGGATAACCCGCCCGCGCCTGCCGCGTCGTCCTGCCCTGCCGCTTACCTGACTCATCATCATAAACGCCTGTTCGTAGGCACGGAAATCGGGATAATTCAGCATCGAATCGGCATCGAGAATGCCCACTACCGCCACTTTGTCAAAGTCTAAGCCCTTGGTAACCATCTGTGTGCCGATGAGCACGTTGGTACGCCCCGCGCCAAACTCGCCTATCAAACGCTCATAGGCATTGCGCGTACGCGTGGTATCGAGGTCCATTCGCGCCACACGAACTTCGGGGAAAAGCTCTGCAATAAGGTCTTCTATTTTCTCAGTGCCGTATCCGCGGCCCGAAAGGTTGGGGTTTTCACAGTTGGGACACACATGGGGCACGGGCATGGTGTAGCCGCAATAGTGGCATGTGAGCACATTCAGACGCTTATGATAGGTGAGCGACACATCGCAATTCTTGCACTTCGGCACCCATCCGCACACGCGACACTCAACCATTGGTGCGAAGCCGCGGCGGTTTTGGAACAGAATAACTTGCTTACCCTCACTGAAAGCCTCGCGCATAGCCTTCAGCAACTGGGGCGAAAAGGGGCCGTTCATCAGCTTGCGGTGTCGCAAATCCTTGATGTCAACCACTTCTATTTCGGGCAATTCTATACCGCTGAAGCGCGTAGAGAGCGTTGCAAAACCGTATTTTCCGGTCTGCGCATTGTAGTAACTTTCCATCGACGGCGTAGCTGTTCCCAACACGGTTTGGGCGCGAAACATCTGCGCCAGCACAATAGCCACGCTGCGTGCATGGTAGCGGGGCGCGGGGTCTTGCTGCTTAAAGCTCGACTCGTGTTCCTCATCGACAATGACAAGACCCAGCTTTTGGAACGGCAGAAAGACGGCACTGCGCGCCCCCAGCACCACATCGTAGGGACGGGCAGAGAGCTGACGGTGCCATATTTCTACGCGTTCGGCATCGCTGTACTTCGAATGGTATATGCCCAGACGGTCGCCAAACACACGGCGCAGCCGCTGCGTCATCTGTACGGTAAGCGCAATTTCGGGCAGAAGATAAAGTACTTGCAGGCCCTCATCGATGGCCTTCTGGATAAGATGTATGTAAATTTCGGTTTTTCCGCTCGATGTTACCCCGTGCAAAAGCACCACGGGACGGGTTTTCCACTGCTTTAAAATGGCGTCGTAAGCCTGTTGCTGCGGTTCGCTGAGCGGATGGATGTTTTCAGAATGCGGCTGCCCTGCGTGGTTCAACCGCCCTACTTCTTTTTCGTAAACTTCGAGGAAGCCCTGTTCTGTAAGGCGTTTTATGATGACAGAAGTGCATCGTGCATCGTTCATCAGCTCCTCACGGGTTACCTCTTTGGGCTGCCAGGAGGCATCGGCAGAAGGGGAAGCCTCATCAAAACCTGCCAAATGCAGATAGCATATAAATGTTTCGTGCTGCTTAGGCGAACGCGAAAGCATATTCAATGCTATGTGAAGGGCCTGCCCCGAGCGGTAAGAGGGGGCAAGTTTCAGATAGGTTTCGGTCTTTATGCGGTAAGCCGTGTCGGCCTTTAAGCCTGCTGGCAGTGCGGCATTGAGCACTTCGCCGATGGGCGACATGTAGTAAGAGGCTATCCATTGCCACAGCCGCAACTGATGAGGTAGCAGTACGGGCGACGCATCGAGCACCGAAAGCACTTCTTTCAGCTTGCTTTCGGCAACAGGTGCACCGTTGTCATGCACGCGCACAACAACGCCGGCATACGTCTTCGACTTGCCAAAGGGCACCAGAACGCGCACGCCCGTGGCACACGCCACGGCTATTTCGTCGGAGGCGGTATAGGTAAAAGTCCCCTCAAGAGGCACAGGAAGAATGACATCTACATACTTCATTGCCTGCAAAGATAAAGAAAATAATCGGTGATTACGGCGTAAAGGCGAGCCTAACTTGCTGCAGCTTTCACGCTTTAACCAGCTTTGCAGCCTGTCGGTTACAGGCCTTAATTCTTTAATCTTTTAATTCTTTACCTTTAGGTGCAGCCTTTTAGTTTTTTACCTTTTTACTTTTTTCCCTTTAATTTAATCAAGAGTATTTATTAAAAAGCTCGTGAGCTTTTCGTTTTACTTTTTTCACCTTTTTACTCTTTTCCCTTTAATTTAATTCTTTAATCTTTTGATCTTTTAATTTTATTTCTTACCTTTGCAACCGTTTGATTTTAAGTTGCAATGAGAGTTTCGGGAAATC
>CALIIG010000163.1 GCA_938018155.1 uncultured Prevotella sp. | reverse complement strand
AGAGGAGGGCGATCGGGTGCGGCGCCCGGTCCAGGCACAGGCGCATGCGTTTTACCTCTTTTCTGTCGTTTCCGTTGTTGCTGGGCTTCGGCCTGGTGGCCAAAGAGTTTATCGTTATCACCATCGGCGCGAAATGGTTGGTCAGTGCAGGCTACATCCAAATACTGTGTTTGGCCGGAGCTACCATGCCTTTGTTTACGCTTTTATCGAATATGGTTATCAGCAAAGGCAAGTCGAATATTTATCTTTACTGCACTTTCGGGCTTGGTTTTGCACAGATTGTCAGTATGCTTGTTCTGTGGCCATACGGCATTATGACCATGGTAATTGCCTATACATTCCTGAATATACTGTGGATTTTTGTATGGTTGTTCTTTGTTTACCTGCTTACGGGCTACCGTCTGTGGTTTTTTATCAAAGATACCGTGCCCTTTGCCGTGGCCGCTTTTGCCGTTATGACAGCAGCCTATCTTGCTACTGTATACATTTTTACACCGTGGTTGCTATTGATTTGCAGAATAGTCATAGCTGCTTTGCTCTATTACGTCATCATGCGTGTGGCGCGGGTTCAGATACTTGCCGAATGTGAGCAGTTTGTTTTGAAGAAGATTCGGTTGCGCTAACAGCCCTGCCCTTTATCGTTTTAAAGAGTAACCAACTACTGCCAACAGAATAAAAAACAGAGAATACTTTTGTCGTGGGGTTAACCTGCCGGCTTAAACGATGCTTTTTCTAAACATCCTGATATTCTCCCTATATTGATTAAGGTCGCCTTTAAAAATTGAAGAGGTACCCCCTACAAACAGGCTCGCTCCAAGACTTCGCAGCGTTTTTCCATGCGCGGGGGTGATATTGCCGTCAACCTCCATCAAAATGTCTTCCTGATGCTCACTGTCCAGCAGGCTCCTCACCTTGGCAGCCTTGCGTATGGTGCTCGGAACCATGCGCTGTCCGGCAAAGCCCGGGTTAACCATTAGCAGGTTAATGCCATCGATATAGTCGAGAACTTCTTCCAGAACATTGACCGGTGTGGCGGGGCTTATGGCCAGAAAACGCTTGCATCCGAACGGTTCGAGCCAGTCGAGCGCACGCTGTACCTGATAGGTACTTTCGTAATGAATGCTCACGATGTCGGTAGGCCTGATGCCTATCCACTGTAACTTGTACTCGGGATCTTTGACCATCAGATGCAAATCCAGCGGAATGTCGGTAAGTTCGCGCAGGCCGCGTATGTAATCTACGCCCAATCCGAAGTTGGGAACAAACTCGCCGTCCATCACATCTATGTGCAATCGTTCAATGCCTTCTTCCTTAAATATCTGCAAAGTCTCTTTCAGGTCAACGAGATTGCTGCACATCATCGAGGCCGATATTTCACTTGGGTGTTTCATTTTAGTAAGATTATTGGTTCCAGACAGTCATTACCTTGCAATAAGGCTGGCGGTGTTCGGCCATCAACTCAAGGCCACGCCGCAGCTCTTCCTGTGGAAAGGTGTGAGAAATAAGGGTTTCAACCTGCACCTTACCCTTAGAAATGGCGTCTGCTGCCTCCGTCCAGTCAGAAGCATTGGGCCCGTCGTACGACGAGTTCCAAGTACCCCTTATCGTAAGCTGCTTGCGCAGGATGCGCCAATATACGTCTTGTGCCAGCTGAATATCACCTGCGGGATTGCCCATAAGCACAAGGCTGCCCCCGGGATTCGCGGCCGTTATGGCCTCGTTTATTGCAGTAGAGCTGCCTACTGCTTCCAGAACGAAATCGTAAGTACGGCCAACTGCCGTAGCGTAATTTACGCCACAGCCTTCCACCAACGGGCGTTTGTCCTCATGACGGCCTATAACTGTTACATGATTGGCTCCCAAAAGTCGTGCCCATTGCGCAGCACTTATCCCTATCATACCCGTTCCTATGATAGCGACATCGGCGTTAAAGGGCATTTGTATGCGTTTCATGGCATGCAAAGCCACAGACAGAGGTTCGAGCATGGCGGCGGCGCGGAAAGAGAAATCATCGGGTAAGGGCACGAGATTCCACACCGGAACAGCCACGTATTCGGCCCATCCGCCATCCCTCCGCGAGCCCACATAATCGTAGTGCTCGCACATTTCGTAATGCTTCTCACGGCATTGCGCACACTGCCGGCAAGGAATCAAAGGGAAGATACCTACTTTTCGACCTATCCAACCGATACCAACGTCGCTGCCTACACGGCATACGATGCCCGAAAACTCATGTCCGGGGATGGTGGGAAAATGGTAAGTGCCTTTGGTAAACACGCGCGGGACATCAGAACTACATATTCCTGCTGCCATAACTTTGACGATAACCCAGTCGGAAGCCGGGCATTCGGGCATGGGAATATCCTCATAACGCAAGTCGCCCACAGCGTGCAGAACGTATGCTTTCATCGGTTTTCCTTCATATTTCTGTCCCGAACGATGGTCTCGAACGTCGACAAGTCGTCGGGAGTAGTGATTTTAAAGTTCATGCTATCGCCCTTAATGAGATGGATATTTAAGCCAGCCATTTGGGCAATTTCAGTGCTGCCGTTTATCTTTTCCAACTTCGCGTCAGACATGTTACGGTGTGCCTGCAGATATTTACCAAAGACAAAGCTCTCGGGTGCCTGGCCTGCGAAGAGCTTGTTACGCTCAAGAAGGGCATCAATATGGCTGCCGTCGTGGCTCATGTAAATGGTATCCTTTACAGGAATAACCGGCAACACACCGTCACAATGGCGGTTTTCGTCCAAGCAAGCGTCGATAAGCTCCTGCGTTACAAGGGGGCGGGCTGCGTCATGAATAATAACCCGGTCATCGTCGGCAGCACCGGCGGCCTTCAATTTCTCCAAAGCATTGTAAATGGTAAACTGCCGCGTTCTGCCCGGCGCGCTGTAAAGCACAGGCTTTGACGCAAGAACATCTTTCAAAGCCTCCTGTACAAAGTCACGCCATTCATCGGCAAGACATATAACAACTTCCTCAATGCGCGGGTCATTGCAGAACGTTTCCACGCAATAGCCAATGACAGGCTTGCCCCCCACCTTAATATATTGTTTGGGCCTGTCCTTATTTAAGCGGCTGCCTACGCCGCCAGACAGTATAATTGCAATGTTCATAGCGCAAAGATAAGCATAAATATATATAGCTTCATGCACATTAAAGGAGAATTTAAAGCAAATAAACGTTTATTCTTATCGGTTTTTAGTAAATTTGCTGCAACCAAACTTTCAGTCATGGAGAACAAGTATCTCAACGAATACAAGCAACAACAGCTGCGCAAATGCCAGCTTAAGCAATTGGACATTCTGCGTGAGGTAGACAGAATTTGCCGCAAACATGGCATTGATTATTGGTTAGATGGTGGAACATTACTGGGGGCCGTGCGCCACAAGGGCTTTATTCCATGGGACGATGATATTGATATTGCCATGACCGCAGCTGGTTTGGAGCAGTTCAAGGCCGTGGCACCGGGCGAGCTTCCGCCTTATCTTTTTCTTCAAACTCCCGAAACAGACGACAACAAAGAGCCGATAAACAAGGTAAGAGACTTAAATTCGTTTTATGTAGAAGGCGGCGACGACTTCTCTGCCACGTACCAAAAGGGGCTTTATATCGACCTTTTTCCGATGGTTCCCTATCCTACGCTCTCACGCCTGCTGACAAAAAGGATAACCAAGGGTATCTCAAAGAGCTATTCTATTCTCCATCACAAGCATGCCTACTCGCTCAGGGCTGCAACCGAATTCTTCTGGTTCGGGACGAAATATGCCCTATATCAGGGTCTCTGGAAACTGTTATGTAAGGTAAAGTCAACAGGTATCTATTTCTCAAATATCCCTGTTAATAACGGATATGGCACACAACACCGTCGCGACAGCATCTTCCCCGTGAGAGAAATAGAGTTTGAAGGCATTTCATTCCTCGGCCCGAACAATCCTGACGCTTACCTGACCGACCTCTACCGCAACTATATGGAGATACCGCCTGTGGAGAAACGCAAGATTCATTCGGTCTTTATCATGCCCGAACTGATTCCAAATCCCGATTCGTCTATTGTAAAAAAGGATTGAGAAGACAGCCTTACGCCATTGTCGTAAGGTACTTAACGATAAGCGTTCCGTTATAAATCCAGAGATAACAGGTAAGCAACAGCAGAACGCCTGTCATGGCAGCGCGGGCCTTTCCCCGGCACCGCTTCAGCAAATAAGCAAAGGAAACCGGAACGATAAAAGCCCATCCCGACGTCATAATGTACACTTCGTTAATGCCGAAGCCCAATATAATATTAAGGAATACGTCGAAACCCATCCACGAAAGCAGCATCAGGAATAACCTGTAGCGTATGCCGCACACGATACCGGCAAGGAAAAGCAGAACGATAACGGCTTCTATTATATAATGGTACCGATAACTATAGCTTACAATTTCGGGACGGCTTTCATGCACATCTTCCAAAAGGTGAGCTTCATGCAGCTGAAAGGATTCGCCAAAAAGGTTCTCAATTATCGCTGGTATGCGCGGCGTCTTCAGGTCAATTAAGTTTAAAAGACCCGTATCGCCGGCGTGTTTCATTCCGTTTTCCTCTATCCACACCTTGTGTTTCCTCCGTTCTGCCTCCTCCTTTTTTACCTGGTCAGGAAACTTTTTTGCCTTTTCGGCTAACATATGATTGATTTCCTGCTGTTGCGGCACCTCAAAAACTTCATATTGCACACGCTGAATGACAAAGAGGGCAGCCAACGGTAAAAGAATGCCTACAATAACAAACTTGGGTTTGAACACACGTCTGCCGTTGGCAAACCAGCCCGACAGTATCGTCTTGACGCCGTTGGACAGAGCTATGCCCGAAGTAAAGAACAGCAAAAAAGCCGACTGACACGTCGTCACGGGCCGGCCGGTCTTCATCTTCCTGCCCACGATATACAGCGTCATGGCAAGCAACATCATGGAGATCATGAAATGGTCGGGCACCATTGTCGGCAGCAGCACATGAGCAAAAGAGAACAGCAACGCCACCAACAGCAGCGACTCCCGTTTCGACATCGTCAGAACCTCGCGCAGCGTTCGATACATAAAGACAACGGTATAGAGGGCTGAAAACACAATTACCGCCGACACCATGAACACGGCACAGTTTACGCCCGTCGCGTCCATGAGCCAATGGTTGAGCAAATACATGGGATAAAGAAAGGTAAGATAGAGCGGATGCCTGTCGGTAACGAAATAAATCTGCTTCCCCGACACCGTAATCCACGACCAACAGTCATATCCCGACATGGTAAACCCGCGCGTAAACAACGAGTAGAAGCCTCCCGAGGCTCCCCTTGTCCATGCTCCCCAGTGGCCGGCCGCAAGCAGCGCGTTGAATGCAACAAACACCATCAGGGCGGCGGCGGCCAGCCATCGTTCCTCTTTCCTCAGCCTGAATATATTGAACAGATTGCTCATCTTGCCTTTTTAACGTGGCAAAATTACTGAAATTTAAGAGAACAGGGCAGGGCCAGACAGGAAAAAAGCAATACAATTCTGCCGTATAAAGGAAATATACTAACTTTGCACAAACAAAAAACAACAAACACGATACGAACAATGAGCAACGCGGCCCACAGCAACCGAAACAGCCGAATTGATATTCTGCGTGCAGTGTCCATGCTCATGATTGTGGCCTGCCATTTCATCTACCATGGCATCAGGCACGTGACGCAGGGCGACACCTTTCCCGACCTTGGCTTCACGGCCTCGCTGACAGGAGAGGTAAACTTTTTCTTCTGCCAGCTGCTGGGGTATCTCACAAACATCGGGCCCAACCTGTTTATACTGATTACCGGCTACTTCCTTATCAAACCGCGCGACTTCAGCCATGCCCTGCGAAAAGCACTGCATTTATGGCTCGTCATTGTATTTTACAGCCTCGCCTCGCTGCTGGCAGCTTCCCTTCTTACAAACGGAAAAGCGTTCTCACCGCAGGAACTGCTTGCCTGCTTTCTCCCCGTCTGGTCACGGCAATACTGGTTTATGACCATGTATCTGCCGCTTCTGCTGCTTTCCCCCTTTCTGGCAAAAGGAGCCTCTGCGCTCACAAAGCGCGATTACCGGCTGCTGCTGCTCGTATTGCTGATACTTAACTTTGCTCTGGGCGGCGTTGGCTACGGACCGGTTTTTCTGGGCCCTGTTCCCCTCCCGTTTTACATTTTCGTATTTCTTGTTGGCGGATATTTCCAGCTCTACGGCTGCCCTGCCCGGTATGCCCGGTACGGAATTTACGTTTATCTGCTCGGCTACCTCGCGCTGGCAGCAGCGGGAACCGTTGCCCAGCTCCACTTTGCGCCGGCCGGAACCTTCCCGCACATTAAGGGAATGGCCAACAACAGCATTACGCTGCTTATGTCGGTGCTGGTTTTTGCCCGGGTTGTTACGCTCCCCCAAAAGGAAACCCGCATGGGGCAATGGGCCGTACGTATAAGTCCTTACGTTCTGGCAGTGTATCTCATACACGACAATCCGCTCATCCGACCGCTGCTCTGGAACGGCCTTGTGCACCCGCGGACCTATATTCAGCAACCTTTCCTTATTCCCTATTGCATCGCGTCGAGCATCGCCGTCTTCGTCGCCGGCATCGGTGTTGAGTGGCTTCGCGCTGCCGTTTCCGACTGGCTTTCGGCCCGCATAAGCAGCCGCCGCACCCGATAGCAGAAAACCTCGCGCCGCTACGGCTTTCTTTTATTTCCGCATCCTGATTTTGCCAGATGCACATTCCGGTGTTTCTAAATGTACATTCCACAATTGTTAGATGTACATTCCGATGTTTCTAAATGTACATTCCGATGTTTCTAAATGTACATTCCGCAATTGTTAGATGTATATTCCGCAGAATGGCGAACCGTATTGCGAAGAAGCGGGAACCGTATTGTGCAGAAACGGGAATCGTATTGCGAAGAAACGGGAACCGTATTGCGCAGAAACGGGAACAGTATTCCGAAGAATGGCGAACCGTATTGCGCAGAAACGGGAACCGTATTGCGAAGAAACGGGAACAGTATTCCGAATGAACGGGAACAGTATTTCGCAGAAACGGGAACAGTATTGCGAAGAAACGGGAACAGTATTGCGAAGAAATTCTGTCAAAGGAAACAGGAGATGTAAAAGGGGCGCAAATCAAAACAACCGGGTATAACGTTTGCGCCGAAAGGAATCTGCAAAAAGACCACACCTTAATTATACCGTCCGCCCTGCCTTCGAACGGGGCCGAATCTGTAAAATTCAACCAAACAAAAGCCGGCAAAACAGGAAAAAGGCAATCGGGATTCTGCCGTATACAGGAAATATGCTAACTTTGCACAAACAGAAAACTCAACGGCATGAAACAACCTTACAAAACCGACATCGCGGTTCTGATACTCTTTTTCAACCGCCCCGAAACCCTGAAACTGATGTTTGAAGAGGTAAAAAAGGCGCGCCCTTCGCACCTTTTTCTTTATCAGGACGGCGCACGGGACGAACGCGACCGCGCAGGCATGGAGGCCAGCAGGCAAATTGTGGCCGACGAAAACATCGGCTGGGAATGTGACGTGCACCGCTTGTACCAGACAAAAAACTACGGATGCGACCCCTCCAATTACATGTCGCAGAAGTGGGCCTTTTCTATTGTCGACAAGTGCATTGTGCTCGAAGACGACGACACGCCCTCGCAATCGTTCTTTCCCTTCTGCAAGGAAATGCTCGACCGCTACGAAAACGACGACCGCATCAGCATGATTTCGGGAACCAACTACGACGAAACAACGCCCGGCATGCCCTGCGACTACCTTTTTACCACAGCCTTCAGCATCAACGGATGGGCTACATGGCGGCGCGTTGTTGACCAGTGGGACGAACACTACGGCTTCCTCGACGACGAATATGCCACCCGCCTCCTCGGCAGTCTTATCAGGGAACGCCGCTATCAGCATAACTTCCTCCGCTTCTGCCGGTATCACAGGTCGCTGGGGAAGGCCTATTACGAAACCATTCTCCATGCCGCCATCTTCCTAAACTCGGGTTTAAGCATCGTTCCCCGCGTGAATATGATCAACAATGCCGGTGCTTCGGGCGAGGGAGTGCATCTGTCGGGCAGCAACCGCGACCTGCCGAAGGCCTACCGCCGCATCTTCACCATGGGACGATACGAGCTGAGCTTCCCCCTGAAACACCCGCGATACGTAATTGAGGACGTGGAATACAAGAACCGTATGTTCAAGACAATGGCCTGGGGACACCCGTTAATCAAGGCCGCCCGTTCGCTGGAAGAGCTGTGGCTTAACCTTGTTCACGGCAACTTCGGCCGCATCGCCTCGGCCGTTGCCAACCGTTTCCGCATCATGACGGGGCATTCCCGCTTCGACTGACAAGGCTTGCGGGCCACGAATTATCAGCAAATCAAAAGGCCGTAATGCCGTTACAGCAGTTCTTTCCAATTTGAAAGAGCATACGGCAGAACCACTCCGCTGACGCTATCCCGCCAGATACTGTATGTAAAGCCGCCCGTTCCACACAAGCATCCACAGGGCAAGCCCCAGCGTGAGCAGGCGCAGCGGGCGCAGCCACCGGCTGTTTCGGGCAGCCTTAAACACGAAAGCCACGGCAACGGTAAGCACAAACAGCCAGTGAGGCGACATGATATACACCTCTTCAATGCCGAAACCAAGCCCTTCGTGTATCAGCAGGTCGAAGCCCATAAACAACAAAGCCAGCCACAACAGTCGGTTACGGCGTCCGAACCACACGCCGGCAACGAACAGCCCCACCAGCAAAGCCTCGGCCACATAGTTGAAAACATAGCGGTAATGCACAATTTCGGGCCGGCAGTTACGCACGTCGCCCAACAGATAATCCTGATGAAGCTGCAGCGGTTCGCCAAAAAAGTTTTCAACCATTGAGGGGAATCGCGGCGTCGATATGTCAGTCCATTGCATAAATCCGCCCTGCGCAATATGGCGTGCCGCCTGTACCTGCCCCGACGCCTTGTTGCGACGGGCCTCACGTATCGAGTCATCGCCCTTTATTTTAGCTTGTATAGCCACGTTGACGGCAACGGTATCGCGCAGCGTTGTTGTGTCTTTGAACGCCTGCGCCAGCCTTTCATGTCGTATATTGGCTATGCTGTCGCGCTTCAGCTGTCGCGCCACGAAGTCGGGTTTCTCAAAGTAATTCCACTCCGCCCGCGCGCCAAGCCATATCAGGCACGACGGCACGACGACGGCCGGCAGCAGGAAAGCGGGACGCCAAAAACGCTTGCCGTTCGCAAAAAGTGCCGCCAGAAACACCTTTACACCATTGTTCAGCGATATGCCTGCCGTCATAACGAACAGCAAAACCGTTTGCCGGATGGTAAACCGGCGGCCTGACGTCATCTTCAAACCCGCAATATAAAGCGTCAGGATAAGCGCAAACATCGACAAACTAAAATGGTCGGGCACGCTCACGCCTACCATAACGTAGGCAAAACTGAACGTCAGCATGCCGAGCAAACGTGCATCCGTACGCGGCAAACCTATTATTTCGCGGAATATTCTGCACAGAAAGACGAAGCTGTAAAATGCACAAAAAACAAGCAACAACGCCATGACCACCGGCGCAAAATTACGTCCGGTAAGCATCATCAGCCCCTGGTTGAGCTGGTTGGGCAGGTACATGAAGAAAGCTAACAGCGGGTGACGGAATATGTTATACTCGGTATCCCACTGCGACAGCACCGCATAGCTCAGCGGATCGAAGCCTGAAATATGGAAATAACGTATGAAAAGACGGTGATAATTGCGCGACAACTCAAAGAAACGGTCGGCATAATGGCCAACCACCAAGGCGTTCAGCAGCCCCACATACACCAGCACGGCAAAGGCAGGCCACCGTTCTTCGCGCCTGATACGGAACAAACGGAAAACAGATTTCATAACTTTTAACCTTGCAATATTCGCAATTTTTTCTGAAATATGCAAGCAAACCGTCCATTATCCTTACCGCAGGCCCGTGCTTTGGGCATCTCAAAGCCGTACCTTGTGCGGCTGACTGCACACGGCGTACATCATACACGCAGCCACTGATAGAGCACAACCAGGGCAAATATCGCCAAAGCCGTGACAACACGCTTTCTTATCGAGCGAACCCGTAGGATGCGCCTCATGCTCTTCATGTCAGGAGTCGTGAGGACATTAAGTACAAAACCCAATGCCAGTGCGCCTATAATGCTTACTATTATATTAAAGATCGTAATCATAGTATGAAATGATTAAAAGCTATAAACTAAATTATTATTGTACCAAAATTCCCCAAAATCGTTGAAAATCAAACAAAGCCCATGATATATATGCCCATAGAGCAAGTATAACCAGCAGGAAAATGGAATTACCTATAGTGTCTCTCACGTTATGTTCCTTGATGCAATTAACCACTATCTTTACGCGCTTAGGGAATCCTGTAAGCATCCAAATGATGAAAGCGAGCACAAAAAGCTCACCCAATACATCTAATAATCTTATCAACATATACGTTAGTTTTAGTTTACAATTCAGGTTTCAATGCTCAAAAACTACATTGAATATGATAGCGTATACTCTTCAGCACAACAGGCTACAATGCTAACGGCTATCCCATTCATAAGTTTTTAGCCGTAAAACAGATTTATTTAGCATAAAATTAGTTCATTTTTCTTCACATATGAAAGTAATTAACGTTTTTAACATCAGCAAAACGAACAAAACCGTCAATCACCAGCCTTCGCCAGTTACCCCGCTATTCTTCTCCCCTTATACCCCTTATGGCTAATCGAATACGCTACCATGCCATCATCGTTACAAGATAACGCTCATCATTCGACAGCCGTCAACAGCACTGCTGACGGCCGTCATACCCATTGTTCGACGGCCGCCATCAACGCTGCTGACGGCCGTCGAACAATGACAAAAAGCCAGCGAAGAAACAGGGAATAGCCTTTAAATGGTTAAGTTTTTCAGCCTACCGCTTCAGGAAAAAGCGAACAAGGACAAAGTTTACAGGCACACAGATACAGAACATGGGGACGGGAGCCAGGGCCTTTGACAGCCCTATCCAGAGGAAGAAATTAAGTGTAGCCATCTGCAACAGATAGTTTACGGCATGGCTGAAGGCAAAGCCCGCACCGCGACGGGCATTGGCTTCGACCCTGAATGTGAAGTGGGTGCTGGCAAAAAAGTTAAAAATGAAACTTATTGCATAGCCTGCGGTCATACACAAACTTGACAAAAGCTGTACACGTGCCGTTGAAATACCGTCAGGAATAAATAACAAAAGGCCACGATAAACGCCATACTGTATGAGCGTGGCCAGCACGCCCACAATGCCGAAACGCAATATTTCGCCCATCTTACGGCGACGTTTATCGTCTAAATGGCTTATAATGTGCCTCATCTGCATACTGTAACATTTCCCTGTCGCCCCGACTGTCGCCGAAGGCCACGATATAACAATCCTCACGCGGTGCTGATAGCATAACACTGATACGGCGCACTTTTTCGGCCCCGTAACAGTTATGACCCATAAATTGGCCCGTCAGACGACCATCTTCGGCCTCAACCTGCGTACCCAGAACGAGCAATGTTCCTTGTCCGGACGATGAAGGAAGAACATCGTTAAAGAACGGACGCACCCAGTTGTCAATGCTCGCGCTGACAATCATCACCACAGCACCCTCGTCCAAAGCCCGCCGGACGGCTTCCATACCATCGGGACGGAGCACGCCACAGCGATATTTTTCGGCAAAAAGACGACAATCATCGTTGAACCTTTCCACCGTCATGCCACAGAAACATCTGCTGAAAACCTTTTGCTTGACACGCCAGTTAGGGTATAATTTAAATTTCATCAGCACCAGCAGAGGGGCATAACGCATGAGGACGCCGACTAAACCCCACCACCCGCACACAAAGCGGATGAAGAGAAGCAGCGTATCGCGTGTGGTGAGCGTGCCGTCAAAGTCGAACGTGTAAACCCTACAACGCATAGATAATCAGGATAAAGGCAACGAGCCACGCCAGTACGACGAGCTGGATAAAATGGTCTTTGAGGATAACTTTCGTCGGGTTGCCGCTGCGTTTGTCAACTACTGTCACCTGAATATAGCGCAGCAGACCCACCAAAACAAAAATACTCGTGAGGTAAAGATTGTCGTTATTAAACTGGGCTATGACCTCGGGACTGACGGTGTACATAATATAGCACACCAGAGTAACGCTGGCCGTGATGGTGAGTGCCTGATTAATGAACGTAGAATTATAGCGTATGGTGTTTTTACGAGGCGGTAAACCCGTCTGCTCCATACGCAAAACGTCGTCGCGCCGCTTCGCAAAGCTCATGAAAAGCGTAATGAGAAACGTCATCAGTACAATCCATTTACTCAGCACGATGCCCGTAGCCGCTCCGCCTGCAAACAAGCGAAGCACGAAGCCAAAGGCCACAATGCACACGTCTATAATGGCATATTGTTTGAGACGGGCACAGTAGACCAGGTTCAGCAGCCAGTAAATCAGTATGACTCCTGCCACAGAGCATGCGCCCCAAGTGCCTGAAAGCAGATTGATGGTAATGCACAGGTGACCCGCCAGCAGGCTTGCAAGCATGGAAAGCGCAAACATAAGCACCATCAATCCGTAAGCCTGACCGACCGTTACCACACCCGAGGCAATGGGACGGTGGCATTTTTCGGGATGCCGTATATCGTCGGAAAGATCGTGAATATCGTTAAAACAGTAGATGCCTGAGGCGGCAAAGCTGAATGCGAAGAACGTAATGAGACCGGCCAGAAGGGCTTCACCGCGGAAGAGGGCACCGCCAAAGATAATAGGTCCGAACACAAAGAGGTTCTTTATCCATTGCTGAGGGCGCAGCAATCGCATCATGGCGTGGAGCCGATCCTCATGCAGAGGGGGT
>CALIIG010000162.1 GCA_938018155.1 uncultured Prevotella sp. | reverse complement strand
CCTGAATACAATTCATCCCAATTATCGGCTATCTTTGAACGGTAAACTGCGCCGTCGCCCTGCCCCATCCGGCCCGGCCCAACCCGGGAAGGTGAAGAAGAGGGGAAGGGAACGTCGGCAGAAGAGGTGCTTTCGTCGGTAAAAGGATTGTATTGTGGGTTATAATCAACCTCGGGAGCAGCACTGTTACCCTGCGGATTGAACACAGGAATATCGGGTTTCCCCTCAACATCGAAATCGATAGTTGAAACATCGTTGAACGCTCCCACCGCATCTTTTACGGCTGCCATGAGTATTTGCCAGATGGCTTGCTCATTCTCGAACTTGATTTCGGTCTTAGTAGGATGGATGTTAACATCAATATCTTCGGGCGGAACACTGAAATAAATAAAATAGGGAACCTGTTCGCCCTGCGGCAAAAGCCTGTCGAAAGCTGCAAGAATAGCTTTGCTGAAATAAGGGTGACGCATAAAGCGCCCGTTGACAAAGAAATATTGTCTTGCCCCTTTCTTTTTTGCTGATTCAGGTTTACCTACGAAACCACTGATTCCACAAACAGAGGTATCAACCTTAACAGGAAGGAGGTCCTGATTGATACGCTTACCGAAAATGTCGACAATACGCTGGCGGAGCGATGTTGCGCGCAGGTTATACATTTCAGAACCATTGCTATGAAACGTGAAGGTGATGTCGGGATAGACCAGTGCAATACGTTCGAAAGCAGTGATGATGTTGTTGAGTTCGGTAGTGTTCGACTTCAGGAACTTACGTCGGGCAGGCACATTGTAAAAGAGATTTTCGACCATGAAGTTTGAGCCTGCCGGGCAGGCACAAGGTTCCTGCGACACAAAACGCGAACCTGCGATGACAAGATGCGAGCCTAACTCGTCATCGTGCAGTCGAGTTTTCAATTCAACCTGAGCCACAGCAGCGATAGAAGCCAGAGCTTCGCCACGGAAGCCCATGGTATGCAAGGAGAACAAATCGTCGGCCTGGCGTATTTTTGACGTTGCGTGCCGCTCAAAGGACAAGCGTGCATCGGTATCAGACATACCCTTACCGTCGTCGGTAACCTGTATTGACGTTCGGCCAGCATCCACAACAGATACTTCTACCTTGGTTGCACCAGCATCAATGGCGTTTTCAACAAGTTCCTTAATAACCGAAGCAGGCCGCTGAATAACTTCGCCAGCAGCAATTTGATTGGCAACAGAGTCGGGTAAAAGCTGAATTATATCACTCATAGAATCAATATCAAAAGAACTGAAAAAAGAAGAATCAGCAAGACAGGCACTATAATATAAAAGGAGTGCTGAGACTTTAATCGCCTTGCTGAAGGACGCATAGCACTGTGAAGACGCTCACGCAGGACATCTTTGGAGGGTGATGCTCCAGATTTTATCTCAAGTAGTGCACGTTCTTCAAGAAGTTCAAGTCGCTCTTTACGCTCGTCAACATAAATCATTTCGTGGTGAAAATGGCGTGGCTTACGTGTCTGGAAAAGGATATTCATTATTGAGTACCAATTGTTTGTAGCGGTGCAGCATGGCGTGTTAGCTTCTTTATTTCAGTACCCTTTGCCTTTCCCCGCCAATAAAATACATCGTTACTGTCGACAGGACGAATATAATCGAACCATGCAAACACATCGAGACGAAGTTTGTCAGGAGGAATTTGCGTCATCGGGTACAACGTTCCCTGAGCCTTTGGCATCCATATTCGTTGTAACTGACGATTGGGCGCAATGTACATTCGCATGGTATCGGTTTCGGTATAATTAAGACCTATCAATGTAGTATCCTTATCGTCGACAGGAAAATAGATGGCACGCACGTTGCTTACAGCATCGGTTTGGCGAATGTTACCGTTCGTAAAATAAGCAAACAGATTCTTCGACGACAGCTGATTGTAATGAATAGTATCGGGCATCATCTCAATAGACAAGGCCTGGCCCAACACCTGCGCTTCACGAATAGTGGAATCGGCCATAAACACTTTGATCTTTTCGCCCGTAAGCTGTCGCTTGCCATTCCATACAATAGGGTCATGATACAATGTAAGACAAGAATCTTTTGAATTAAAGACCATCGAATCGCACACGGCCTGCAAATCATTTCGAAAAGCCCTTACCTTATAATAACAATGGACCTTACGGTAAACATCTTTTGTATTCATGTTAAAAGTTTCAATCCGCATGGTGTCGGCGTGCATATAAAGCGTGTCTTTCTGTGAATAGTCAACAGCAAGAGCACGCCGTGTAGCATAGCCACGGCCCGTTTTTTCGTTATAAACAAGCTCGCCACAGGTAAGACGGTTTTTGTTTTTCTTATCGACATAGATTACATTACCATATCCTTTGTTGTGCCCCGTCTTACTATCATAATATAATGTATCGCCCGTTATGGTTTTCTCCTTATCAACAATAGTTGACCGTCCAAAGAGCTGGGCATGATCAGTATGCGTATTAAAATAAGCATCAGTAGTAGTTACTTTTCCACTTTTATTGGTTATAACAGATGGAGCGGCATGCCCACGGCCTCTGTCGGGCGTGTACATCCCCACAACATGAGCCAATGATTTACGTGTATCGTAATAGAGCGTATCGGTAGATACTCGGTTTTTGGGTGTTTGAAGCTGGACATCGTAATAGAAAACAGCCTGCTTGGTTTCGGTATTATACTCGCCCCAGTCGGCACTTAACTTGCTTGTACCGTCTATAAGCCGACCGCCACGGAAGAAATAAGCATTGTTATATAGGCGGTCGTAGTTTAGACTATCCGTATAAAGTACCTGCTTACGATGACGAAGTACAACGTTTTTGCGTGCTTCCATCATCTGTCCCTGTCCGTCATACCAGGCATTATCGCAAGTAAGCGACAGAGTATCGCCCTGATGGAATCGCACATGACCAAAAGCACGAACCGAATTTGAGGCTTGAAAGAAATAAGCACTGTCGCAAGAGAGCGTAGCTCCCTTATGACTAAACTTAACCTTACCTTTGGCAATCTGTGCTTCCGGATTCGGTCCGTACATGTCATACTTTAATATATCGGCATGAATAAGGTAAACTTTTTCATCAACTACACGACGTATACTTCGCCGAGGAGGAGCTGTGAGAGCTTCAGCAAGGCCAAGGACAAAGAAGCATAGAGCTGTTACAAATGCAGCTCTATGCCCGAACTTATTTAATTTAAAGGAATACCAATCGGTCATTTAATCCAACCCTGATATTGGAAATTGCAGTTTTTATAACGGTCACTCATACGTACATAGGTATGCTTAATTTTATCAACTACCCAGGCATTAACTGTTTTTTCTCGTTCCTTATTAAGTACAACACCTTTCATTACCTGGAAGTCTTCAGAGATTGTGGCCTTGTGCCCTTCTGTACGACTCTTCAATTTAACAATAGCCACAACGGTCTTACCTTTGTTATTTATCATTTGGAACGGAGCTGATAATTCACCAACCTTCATCGTATCAACCACTCGGGCAACTTCAGATGGAAGTTCTTTCATCTTGAAACGAGAAGTCATACCATCAGCTGTTGAGTTGGACATCAGACCTTGATTATTCTTTGTGTCCTTATCATCGGAAATAAAGGCAACAGCTTGTTCAAAAGTAAACTTAGCATTGTGGATGTCAGTGGCTATCGAATCCAGACGATGAACAGCGGCATCAATCTCTTCAGTCGACACTTTTGGCTTTAAAAGGATATGCCGACAATTAATTTTATCACCACGTTTATCAATAAGCTGGATAATATGGTAACCAAAATCGGACTCCACTATTTTTGAAATCTTTTTTGGATCGGTAAGATTAAACGCAACACTTGCAAAGGCAGGGTCTAACAATCCTCTGCCCATATACCCCAATTCTCCTCCCTGTCTCGCCGACTCAGGGTCTTCAGAATAAAGGCGTGCTAAGGTAGCAAACGTTGTTTCACCTGAATTGATGCGCTGAGTAAAGTTGCGTAGCTGGTCTTTTATGCGATTAATCTCTGCCTGTTTAATCTTTGGTGTGATTGCCAATATCTGTACTTCAACCTCTGTTGGCACAAAAGGAATACTGTCGGCTGGAAGATTTCTGAAGTAAGCACGTACATCAGCGGGCGAAACCTTAACGTTTTCAACTATCTTTTGCTTCATCTTTTGAATGAGTTGTTGGTTCTTAAACTCATCATGAAGCTGCTCACGCATGTCATTTATACTTTGTTTTCTATATTCTTCCAACTTTTCTTGAGACCCCGCAGCTTCAATCCAACGATTAATTTGTTGATTAACGCCTGCCACAATATCAGTTTCCGGTACATCAACAGAGTCGATTTGAGCCTGGTGTAAAAACAATTTTTGCACGGCAAGTTGCTCTGGAATAGCACAATCAGGGTCAGTACCGAAGCTAATTCCTTCTGCCAAGCCCTGCATACGCATAGCCTCTACATCCGACTTTAAAATAGGTTCGTCACCAACTACCCATATTACTTCATCAATAACACTGTTTTCAGGAACAGGCTGTTCTTGCTGAACGGATGAATCTGCGCGGACAGTATCTGCAAGTTTCCTGCTCGAAAGGTTCAACAATCTGCCCTCTCCCGCAACGGCAGAAGCAGCAATAAAACATACAACAGCGACAGTTATTATTGATTGTTTAATTTTCATGTTCGTTTTTTGTTTAATGATTGTTTACTGTCTGAAGAACCTTTTCATTAACCTCCACACGATAACGTTGGCGCAAGGCGTTGACCCATTGTTTCTCTAACGCCTCCTGATAGTCGGAAATAACCAGCTGACGTACATCGTCAACATTCCCGGGTGCGTAAAGTTTCTTCCCAAAGACAGCTGTATAAGGATAGTCTTTTAAAGAAGTAATTACGGTATCTTTTCCAAAAATTTCTTTATCAACAATAGCATTAACCCCTTTTTTAAAGACTCCTTCTTCTACACGGATACGTAAAACTGAATCAGAATTAAAGGTAGAGCGCAAGATATTTGCCCATTGCTCAAATGGTTTATTTTTAATAGCTTTCTGAACATTTGCTATATCCTCTGCATAACGAGTATAGTAAGCAATGCCTTTAAATCGGGGCCCTTTCCATTTATAATTCTTTTTATGTTGCTTAAAGAATTTTTCCTGAGCAATAGAATCACTTTGAGCTTTCTCCCACACATGATGATTACTTATTTCATACACAAGCAACCCGTCATAATATTCTTGAATAAGATATCTTAAGTTCGTGTCTTGGGCCTCTAACTCAACTCTTTTTGCATCCATTATCTTATCCTTCGTCGTGTGCTGAACCTTAGCAAGAGAGTCTATTTTCGCATCAATAATGTTATCACGAAGCCCTCGTTGATTAATATAATTTATTATAGCAGGTCGCTGACTTGCATAGCTATAAAAGTTTTGATGTCCTTTTTTCAAAACGATATGCCAGCCCACACTCGTTTTAAAAGGTTTGCTTATCTCACCATCCTTTAAAGCCCACCCTACATCTTCAAACTCTTTTAAAGTTTGCCCTTTCACAATCCAGGATAAATCTCCCCCATTTCGTGCAGAGGCTTGATCTTCCGAAAGTCCTTTTGCCACAATATCAAAGTCGGCTCCTTTCTTTAACACGGTATAAATAGAATCTATTTTCTTTTTTGCAGATAACTGCTTTAGCGAGTCAGCTCGTTGAGGAACAAGAATAAGAATGTGTGCTACCTTTACCATTCCTCCATTATTGTCAATCTGCTTTTGAGTTCGTGTATAAAGTTTTTTAGCCTCTGACTCAATGTCAGAATCTGAAATAAAGGCAGGACGCACTTGCTGATCACGATAAATTGCAAATTCATTTTGGAACGATTTCATCGTATCCAGTCTTGCTTCTTTCGCCGCCTCTACTTTTAACTTATAGGCAATAAACAGAGGAACATAATCGGCAACACTCTTCTTATCTATTACTCCTTCTGTATTATTCTTGTTATAAGAATACTCAAACTCTGAACGTGTTACAGGTTTCCCATTAATCATCATGATAACAGGATCAGAAGTCTGTGCAAACGATACAAGACCACACAAAAGCATGATACCCATCAATAATCTTATTTTCATTTGCATAGTCTATAAAATCTGTAAAACATTCGATTCTATTACACAATTACTAAAACGCCAATACTTTATTCAGGACGTGAATAATTTGGAGCCTCGCTTGTGATAGAAATATCATGTGGATGGCTTTCTAACACGCCTGCATTGGTAATGCGCGTAAATTTAGCATCGTGCATCTCTACTATATTTGCTGCCCCGCAATAGCCCATACCTGAGCGAAGCCCGCCAACAAGCTGGTAAATCACCTCCTGTACCGTTCCTTTGTAGGGAACACGGCCTGCAATACCTTCCGGAACAAGTTTCTTTACATCTTTCGTATCTCCCTGAAAATAACGGTCCTTTGAACCATTTTTCTGTCCCATAGCTTCCAAAGAGCCCATTCCACGATAGCTTTTAAACTTACGACCGTTAAATATAATCGTTTCTCCAGGGCTTTCTTCGGTTCCTGCCACAAGCGAACCTATCATAACACAGCTGCCACCAGCTGCAATAGCTTTTACGATATCACCCGAATAACGAAGCCCGCCATCAGCTATCAAAGGCACTCCTGTCCCTTTCAATGCTGAATAAACATCATAAACAGCCGACAATTGGGGAACGCCAACACCTGCGACAACACGAGTCGTACAAATAGAACCTGGCCCTATTCCCACTTTAACAGCATCCGCTCCATTATCTACCAGGAAACGGGCCGCCTCACCTGTAGCCACATTTCCAACAACAACATCAATATTGGGGAAGGCTGATTTAACATCCTTAAGTTTACCAACTACTCCTTTACTATGTCCATGGGCTGTGTCAATTACGATGGCATCAACCCCGGCTTCAACAAGAGCCTGCGCACGTTCCATTGTATCTCCCGTAACCCCTACACCTGCAGCAACGCGCAAACGTCCCTTCTCATCCTTACAAGCATTTGGCTTGTCTTTGGCCTTTGTGATGTCTTTGTATGTGATTAAGCCAATAAGACGGTTTGAGGCATCTACTACAGGAAGTTTCTCGATCTTGTTTTCTTGTAATATTTGTGCAGCAGCCCTTAAATCAGTTTGCTGATGTGTAGTTACCAAATTATCTTTTGTCATCACGTCATCAACAAGTTTGTCCAGATGACGCTCAAATCTTAAATCGCGATTAGTTACAATTCCTACAAGGCATTTATTCTCATCAACAACAGGAATTCCCCCAATATGATACTCTGCCATCAACCGAAGTGCATCTTTTACTGTACGACCGCGAAGTATTGTCACCGGATCATATATCATACCATTTTCTGCACGCTTTACAATGGCAACCTGACGAGCCTGTTCTTCTATTGACATATTCTTATGAATAACGCCAATTCCACCTTCCCGGGCAATAGCAATGGCCATCGAACTTTCCGTAACAGTATCCATTGCAGCTGTAACAAAAGGTATGTTCAGCTCTATGTGTCGTGAAAACTGTGTCTTTAATTCTACCTGTTTGGGCAATACTTCAGAATAAGCAGGGATTAAAAGGACGTCGTCGAAAGTCAGACCATCCATAACAATTTTATCTGCAACAAATGATGACATAAAATTTACTTTAGGAATTTATTGCATGCAAATTTACCAATAAATCCCCATATGAAACAGCACTTTGGCCAATTTCTTATTGCTTTAATGCTATTTAACTCGCAATAGCAGCCCTATTTCCAATCACAAATTAATCTCGACCCTTGCTTTTATCATGAAAAATGATGTCAATATCAAAATTAATTCGCTTCGTCCGAAAGAAATTTTATAAGTACAAGGCGGGCTTTTTCCTCAGCGGTTAAGCCATCTGCGTCATCATAAATATCAGCTTTGTTTATTGCTGTATCAATATCATCTGTTTTGCTTTCATGGAAATAGTTGAGAATATCTTCTACTTCTTCATGCTCAATAACGTTGTTATCATTCAGATAATAGTCAATATTCACTTTCATACCGCTACATACTATTGATTCGATATCATCTAAAAGTTCATCAAATTCGCAGTTCTGTGCAATAGCAATATCATTTAAAGGAATACGCTTATCAATGAGTTCTATTATTTTTAATTTCTTAATCGACTTGTTCGGCAGGCTAATAACGCGCATCATATCTTCGCGATCCTTGCCATTCTCATCACAATATTTCTTAATCAGTTCAACAAATGGCTTACCAAACTTATTTGCCTTTCCTACCCCAACTCCCTGTATCTGCTGCAGTTCTTCCAGTGTTTCCGGATAGTAAGTGGCCATTTGGGTAAGCGATATATCCTGAAATATAACGTAAGGTGGCAACTTATGCTTGTTTGCCACGTCTTTACGGAGCGATTTCAATAGCTCATATAGTGTATTATCTAACGCACTGACATTACCTTCTCCTACATCATCTGCCTCTTGAAACTCTTTATCAGGCACAACAAAGAAAGGTACAGGCTTCTTTAAATACTCTTTTCCGAGAGCAGTTATTTTCAGTAAGCCAAAATTTTCTATATCCTTTTTGATATAATGCGAAATCATTGCCTGTCGGATAACAGGATTCCAAATATTGGGATTTTCACCATTTATCTTTTCTCCACAGCCAAAAACGTCCAACTGGTCATGCCCATGACGTACAATATTATCGGTTGCACGTCCTCGTACAAAATCAGTAATATATGATTGGTCAAAGGCTTCTTTTACTTCGTTTATTGCCGTCAGCACGCAAATCAAGGCTTCGGTTGCCTCTATTTTCTTTTCAGGATGACAACAGTTGTCACAATTATTACAGTTGTCTTTTGGATATTCCTCACCAAAATAGTTTAAGATCATTTTTCTCCTGCACACAGAAGACTCGGCATAAGCTTTCGTTTCTTGTAAAAGCTGCCTGCCTATCTCCTTCTCCGCATTCCCCTTATTCTCCATAAACTTTTCCAAACGCTTCAGGTCTTTTGGTGAGTAAAATGCAATACATATTCCCTCACCTCCGTCACGCCCTGCCCGTCCGGTTTCCTGATAATATCCTTCTAAGCTCTTGGGTATGTCATAATGTATAACAAATCGTACATCTGGTTTATCAATTCCCATACCAAAAGCAATGGTAGCCACAATGATATCGGTATCTTCTTTCAAGAAATCGTCCTGGGTTTGATTACGCACTTCCGTATCAAGTCCGGCATGATACGGTGCAGCCCTAAAGCCATTCAGCTGAAGTTTCTTTGAAAGTTCTTCAACCTTCTTGCGTGAGAGACAATAGATGATCCCACTCTTCCCCTCATGTTTTTTCAGGAAACGTATAATCTGGCTGTCTGTGTCGTTATCATTTACCTTCTGCCGAATTTCATAATACAGATTAGGACGGTTGAACGAACTTTTAAATTCGGTTGCGCCTATAATACCTAAACTCTTCTTAATATCGGTACGCACCTTGTCAGTCGCCGTTGCCGTAAGTGCAATAACAGGTATTCTATCCAACCCCTTTGCATGGGCTATACTATCAATTGTAGGACGAATATTGCGATATTCCGGACGAAAATCATGTCCCCACTCTGAAATACAATGTGCTTCATCAACCGCAAAAAAAGAGATTTTGAACGATTGAAAGAACGGCAGATTATCTTCTTTATTCAGTGATTCCGGTGCTACGTATAATAGTTTTGTCTTACCAGATCTTACATCCTGCTCTACCTGCGTTATTGCCGACTTGTTTAATGACGAATTTAGAAAGTGGGCAAGTCCCTGGTCTTCAGACAAACCATTGACAACATCAACCTGATTTTTCATCAGTGCAATAAGTGGAGAAATAACAATTGCCGTACCTTCCATCAATATCGATGGCAACTGATAACACAGGCTCTTACCTCCACCCGTTGGCATTAAGACAAAGGTGTCGTTCCCTGCCAGCAGATTTCTGATGATTTCCTCCTGGTCTCCTTTGAATTTATCAAAGCCAAAACAGTGTTTTAGCTCCTTCGTCAAATCTATTTTCGCCATATCCGATTGATAGTTTCCAGCGTTCTATAGGGTTTGTATCAGGCTAATTCAAGTTTCTGTATATGAGCTTTATCTATTTGTTTTTGCGCGTAATCAAGCGTTACATCAAACTTTTTCACGCGCTTTGAAGGTATATCAAACATCGCATCCATCATAATGGCCTCAACAATAGAACGTAATCCACGTGCGCCTAACTTATAATCAAGAGCTTTGTCAACAATAAAGTCGAGTGCCTCTTCTGTAAATGTCAGTTTAACCTTGTCCATCTCGAACAACTTAATATACTGTTTTACGATCGAATTTTTCGGTTCTACCAATATTCGGCGTAAAGCAATACGATCAAGGGGTTTAAGAAACGTGAGCACTGGCAAACGTCCAATCAATTCAGGTATAAGGCCAAACGATTTCAAATCTTGTGGAACGATATACTTCATCAAGTCTCCTTTATCAATCCTTTGGGTATTCTGAACCGAATTATACCCCACCACATGCGTATTTAAACGCTGGGCTATCTTCCGTTCTATCCCATCAAAGGCACCTCCACATATAAATAATATATTCTTTGTATTCACATGAATATACTCCTGATCAGGATGCTTGCGTCCTCCCTGTGGTGGAACATTTACCATTGTACCCTCTAAAAGTTTCAACATGGCCTGCTGAACCCCTTCGCCGCTCACGTCACGCGTGATACTCGGATTGTCTGATTTACGGGCTATTTTGTCTATTTCATCTATGAAAACTATTCCACGTTCAGCCGCGGCAACATTATAGTCGGCAACCTGTAACAACCTGCTCAAAATACTTTCCACGTCTTCTCCTACATAGCCTGCTTCGGTAAATACCGTAGCATCAACAATCGTGAATGGCACATCAAGCAGTCGGGCTATCGTCCTTGCTAAAAGAGTTTTTCCCGTTCCTGTTGAGCCTACCATAATAATATTGCTCTTTTCTATCTCCACGCCATCGTCATCAGCGGGCTGCTGCAGACGTTTGTAGTGGTTATATACAGATACTGACAAATATCTTTTGGCCTCATCCTGACCTATTACATAGTTGTCAAGATACTTCTTTATCTCCTGAGGCTTGGGAACTTCCTTAACTTTATAGTTTTCTACTGGCTTTTCTGAAGTAGATGCCGAAGACATAACTCCTGATTCGTTCACTATTTTATAAGCTTGCTGAGCACAATCTTCACAAATGTATCCGTTCAACCCCGTAATAAGGAGTCGCACCTGATCCTCGCTCCTGCCACAGAAGCTGCAACATTTCTTTGGCATTTTCTTCATTTCCTACAATCCCAATTCATTAAGCACGCTTTTACTCTTCAACGGCAAGTGCCTTCCGTGTAAGCACTTCGTCTATCATGCCATACTCCTTAGCTTCTTCTGCCGTCATCCAATAATTACGGTCGCTATCCTTCCACACCTTTTCGAATGGCTGATGAGAATGGTTTGATATAATTGTATAAAGCTCTTTCTTAAACTTTTGTATCTCGCGGGCCTCAATTTCAATGTCTGAAGCCTGTCCTTGTACGCCACCAAGAGGCTGGTGTATCATCACACGACTATGAGGTAAAGCTGAACGTTTACCCTCCTCACCCGAAACAAGCAACACTGCTGCCATCGATGCAGCCATACCTGTACAGATGGTAGCCACCTTGCTACTGATGAACTGCATGGTATCATAAATGCCAAGACCCGCTGTAACGCTGCCCCCAGGCGAATTAATATAGATGGAAATATCTTTCGTATTATCTACCGAGTCGAGATAAAGAAGCTGTGCTTGCAGCACGTTGGCGGTGTAATCGTCTACCTCTGTCCCCAAAAAGATAATACGATCCATCATTAAACGTGAAAACACATCAAGCTGTGTAACGTTCAGCTGACGCTCCTCAAGAATATAAGGATTGAGGTATTGCTGCTGTAATTTGGCAACATCGTCAAGCACCATACCATTTACACCCAAATGACGGGTAGCAAATTTTCTAAATTCGTTATTCATAAAATACGTCTTTTCCTTTTTTAATAAGACAAAAAACAGAGGTTATCGACCTCCTTTTTACCTATCTTAGGTAATACCTTTACGCAAGCAAGGCGAAAACAAGGCACTACATTTATACAAAGATAGTGAAAAAAGTCGATAACCTCTGCTAAGAGATAACTATTTTTTCTTAAAATAAAGTTTTTATTCCGACATCATCTTGTTGAAGTCATCAAGAGATATGCTCTTCTTGTTTAGATTTACAACCTTCTTAAGTGCTTCCATAAGCTTAATATCAATAGCACGGTCAACAAACTGCTGTACAGAATCTTGCTTCTTTAAAAGCTCGTCAGCGTAGTTGTTTACATACTCATCAGGAACATTGTTCATTCCGTATTGTGCAAACTGAACACGGGCCGTTTCGCGGGCTGCATTGCGTACATCTTCGTCGTTAACTTTTATCTGTGCTTTCTCTGACAGCTTGTTGCGAATCAGGCTCCAGGTCAATTCTTTGATACTTGCTTCATAGTTCTTATCAATAAACGCCTGATCCTTATCCTTATTGTTCTCTTTCATTACACGCTTCAGCAGGGCATCGGGGAAGGTTAACTGTCCAACCTTATCCTCTGCATACTTGCGTACGTCAATCAGGAACTTGTAATCGCTCTCCCTTTCGAGCTGTTTCTTTAAGCCTTCAGCAACTTTTTCACGGAACTCCTTTTCGTCCTTCACCTGGTCTTTGCCAAATGTCTGATCGAAAAGTTCCTGATCAACGGCATGGTTTTCGAAACGCTGAATATTCGTTATCTGGTAACTGAAGTCGCTTTCATAGTCTGCAAGTTTCTCCTTTTCAACCTTTAGCAGTGATGCCATTTCAGCATCGCTCTCCTTATATGCCTTACGAGGATTGAAGGTAATAATGTCACCTACCTTAGCTCCTTTAAAAAGCTTCTTCTGTGCGGCGGCTTTTATGTATTCGGGCATTATCACAGCTGCCTCAACTGTAAGGCCATTCTCCTTGGTATTACCCTTATCATCGAGCTCGCGCAGGTCGCCTTTTACGACATCTCCTGCTGCATACTCCTCTACATCTACGTTTTTACCCAGACGCGATGCGAACATTTCTACCTGACGATCAATCAGTGCGTCGTCAACATTAATGTCATAATAGTCGACCTTATCTTTGTTGGTGAGTTCAAGATCAAACTCAGGAGCAACTGCAATATCAAATATAAAGGTATAAGGACCGTCCTTTCCCAAATCCTGTGGCTGTTGTGCCTCTGATGCAAGAGGCTGTCCAAGCATATTGATTTTGTTGTCAGTGACATACTTGTTAATCTGTTCGCCAACTATTTTATTGATGGCATCCATCTTTACACTGGCACCAAACTGACGTTTAATCATCCCCATGGGCACCTGACCGGGACGGAAACCAGGCACGTTTGCCTTTTTACGATAATCCTTCAACGTTTTATCAACCTCGCTCTTATAGTCGTTTTCTTCGACTGTGATCGTCAGCCGACCATTAATTTTGTCGGGGTTTTCGAATGAAACTTTCATCTTTTGTCTTTTATTTTATTGTTTTAATTTAATCTGCACACAGGGGTAATCTCGCGATTTTCAAATTGCAAAATTACTTAATCCCTACGAATGTACCTAATATAGCAATAACAAATTTGTTTTTTTAACCCTCCTGAGCAGCCACCTCTCTGAGCAGTTCCTTGCGTGCTTCGGCAGCAAATACTTGGTCGTCAGCATTCGATTGGAACTTGCGATAAACGAAATTGTCACTCAAATAGTTCTTACGCACAATCTTATTCCCGGCTAATTCTTCGGGCAATCCCTGGAAAAGGATGCGGCCTTCAAACAGCAAGTAGGCACGATCAGTAATTGACAGAGTCTCCTGCACATTGTGGTCGGTTATCAATATGCCTATATTGCGATACTTCAAACGCCATACAATATGCTGAATATCTTCCACAGCAATAGGGTCAACGCCGGCAAAGGGCTCGTCAAGCATAATAAATTTCGGGTCAATGGCTAAACAACGGGCTATCTCGCAGCGTCTGCGCTCTCCGCCCGAAAGGCGGTCTCCCTTGTTCTTCCTTACCTTCTGCAGCCGAAATTCAGCTATCAGGCTCTCCAGTTTATCCAGTTGCTGCTGGCGGGTTTGGTTTGTCATCTCGAGCACTGACATAATATTGTCTTCCACACTTAACTTACGAAACACGCTCGCTTCTTGCGGAAGGTAGCCTATTCCTGCACGTGCACGTTTATAAACGGGGTAATCGGTTATCTCCTGATCATCAATATACACATGCCCTTCGTTGGGTATAACCAAGCCCGTAGTCATGTAAAACGACGTTGTTTTGCCTGCACCGTTAGGGCCAAGCAGGCCTACTATCTCTCCCTGCCTGACGTTAAAGGTAACGTCGTCGGCCACTGTGCGCTTGCCATAACGCTTTACCAAACCGTGCGTATGAAGCTCTTTGTGTTTCAGCCGTTCCCTTATCAGCTCATCTACCTCCTCGGTTGTCATTCCCGAAACATCAGGAATCTGCTGCCTAATGCGCGTTGCTTCGTCCATAGCAATATATTTATTACGCAAATTTACGAAATAAAACTTTCATCTGCAAATTGAAACGCCACGAGCTTTTAATCGGGCCACATGTTCGTAAACTCAAAATTCCTGTATTTAGCAGCGGGGTAAACAAACACGTTATCGTTGATGTCGCCCGACTGATACCCGGTTATCTTAACCGTTGTCCAAAAGAAAGCTACCTTCACCTTGAGACTTTTCGGCGTATGTGTAACGCTATCGAGGATAACACGGGCGTGTTTAATGCCTTTCGCCCCATCCTTAGCGTCGAGGTTTATCACAATACCCTCGGGGCTGTTATTCCAGCTATAATCGAACATATTGATGTCGAAGGTAAATTTCGACATGTATTTGTCGCGCTTTGGCGAGGCTGCATTATGAAGCTCTACGGCACGTTTCTTCAAGTCTACGCGGTAAAGGTGTACGCCATCGCTCCACGAACAGTAGCGCGATTCCATGTAATGCGATTTCTTTCCTTTCATCCAGATGGTGCCTTTCGTCCTGTAAAGTCCTATGATATTAACGCTGTAACTCAACCTGCAGCCCTGTGCTCCAAAGGTTTTCTGATATACTTTATTAAACATATCGCGCGCCTGACGTGCATTTACTGCCGAAACGGAAGGTGCTGCCACAGCGTTCAGCGATGAAAAAATAAACATTAAAGGGAGTACTATCTGCAAGAAAAGACAGGTCACTATTCTGTTATGCCTAATACTTAACGTCGTGTTTGTTTTTGCATTCATGGCTGCAAAATTACTGCCTTCGGCCGAATTTTCACCATCTAAAACCGTAAAAGCTATATATTATGCCAACTTTTTTCATACTTTTGCTGCATAAAACTAAGTAAACCTCTTTTTTTTAAGGGTTAAAACAAATGAGAAATAGTATCAAAACCAGCCTCATCGGTCTTCTGTTACTTTGTACAAGTACGGCCATTGCACAAACTTTCAACACGCCTGAGTTAGAAAAGCTCACTACCATAGGCCGCACATGGGGTGCCGGAGCACAACAAGACTGGGCCGTATACGGCGACAGCCTCTACCGGTTCTACGACAAATTCGGATTCATTGACATTATAAACATCCGTAATCTCAAAAAAATCAACAAGTCACGCAGCTTTATGACGGGGCTCTCTGACGTGGCAGTGCACTGCAATACCGTCGATTTCAGCAAGACTTTCTATAAGCCGGACGACCGATTTCCGCTGGTATACGTGTCGCAACGCGGCGATTCGTGCCGGACAAATGTGTACCGAATTGTCAAAACGGGGCCGCTTTACAGCGTACAACTCATACAGACAATCCACTTCAAAGACGCCAAAATGACAACCACGAACGTTGACGAGACGGGCCGGTTCCTATGGATTTACAACAACGGTCCGTACGGACGAAGCTACTCGAAGGTGAGAATCCCCGCCCTCGACCAAAAGAATGTTTACATCAGTGCGGTAAAAAATGTTGAGAAACGCGTACGAATCACCATCTCCGGAGTGGGGCAAGGCGCAACCATTAAGGGGGGATACATCTATCATTTGCACGGATACAAAGGCGAAGGCACGCTTGCAGTCGTTGACCTTAGCACGGGCCGTGAGGTGCAGAACATCAATCTGGCGGGCCTTGGCTTCAAGGGAGAGCCCGAATCTGTTGCCTTTCACGGAAACGATTTGCTCATCGGCGACCACGGAAACTTCTATCGCCTCTACGACGAGGCCATCGCCATACCCGAGCGCTCTGTTGCCAAAAATACTTACAATATTCTGGGGCAACTTGTAGGTAAAAACTATAAAGGCATCGTGATTTGTGAGGGGAAAAAGGTGATAAGAAAGTAATTCCCCAGACCATTTCACATCACGGTAAAGCTTTCTTGCCGAAATTTTCCTGACAATTTTATATCGTTGCAAAGCCCCCTTTCCAGTGCGAATTTACCGAAAGCAAGCCCTCTTCATCATACCCTGAAAACATACCGCT
>CALIIG010000161.1 GCA_938018155.1 uncultured Prevotella sp. | reverse complement strand
ACCAGTGAGCAAATAGACACTGTGTCTCTTTTGGCGCAGGCAGCGTGCTTCGCCTGCTTTTTGTGGGCTTATTCTCCGATACGGCCATGGGCATTATGCTGTTGTTGCCCCTCGTTTTGCTGTATCCGGGGCTGAACGAATGGAAATATCGCCGCCCCACAGGGCTTGTAATTGATGGCCTTTTGCTTGCCGCGCTGGTGTATGTATCGTGTTTCCATTCCATCTTCAGCGAGTATGGCGGTAGTGTTGCCAAAATAGCCACATACGTTATAGGCTGGAAATTCGTAAGTTTTACGCTGCGCTTTATGCTGCCTGCCGTGCGCAACGTGTGGCGGCGCGCTTCAATTTATGTGGTGTGGGCGTTGTATGTTTTCTTCTTTATCTTTGTATCGGTAGGCGAATTCTTCTTTTGGCAGGAGTTCGGTGTGCGCTATAACTTCATCGCTGTCGACTATCTGGTGTATACCAATGAGGTAATTGGCAATATCATGGAGTCGTATTCGGTAACGCCTGTCATAGCTTCTGCTGTAGCCTTTACGGTGGCTTTTGTATGGTGGCGCGCCAAAAGACATACGCTTTTATTGCAGAAAATTTATACTCCGCGCCAGCTGGCGTTGCACGTGTGCACCGTTGTCCTGGCGGCTTTATGCTCGTGGGGCGTGTTGTGTGGCGTGTTGTCGCTGCCCTCTGACAACCAGTATGTGGCACAACTCGAACAGAACGGGGCGTGCAATTTCTGCGTAGCGTTCAACGAAAACAAGCTCGAGTATGACCGTTTCTATCCGCTTCTGCCGCAGAAACAGGCCATAGCCCTGTATCGTCATGAGGCAGGACTCGATGCACAGGGGCAGAAAGTGCTCGGCAGCAGTGCGGTAACAGCCCGCCCCAACATGGTTTTGATAACGGTTGAAAGCCTTAGTGCCGACTTCCTTACGCGCTATGGCAACAAGGAAAACATTACTCCTCGTCTCGACAAACTGATGGAAAAAAGCATGGTTTTCGACAGTCTTTACGCTGCCGGCAACCGTACGGTGCGCGGTTTGGAGGCGTTGTCGCTCTGCATTCCGCCCAGTGCGGGTGAAAGTATCATCAAGCGACGCGAAAACCGTATGGGACAATTGTCGGTGGGCAGCGTGCTGGCGGGCATAGGATACCGTTGTCAATTTCTGTACGGTGGCGACAGTTACTTCGACAATATGGGCGATTTCTTCTCGCATAACGGTTACGAAGTCATCGACCGTAAGCACATTGACAGCCATAAAATAACCTTTTCGAACATCTGGGGCGTATGCGATGAAGACATGTTTACGAAGGCCTTGGAGGTGTTCGACGCCAATGCGCGCAGCCCGAAACCCTTTTTTGCGCAGATTATGACAACGAGCAACCACCGCCCCTTTACCTATCCCGCAGGACGTATACAGGTAAAAGGCGACCCCAATACGCGCGAAGCGGCCGTGAAGTATACCGATTATGCCATAGGACGATTCATAGATGAGGCCGCCCGTAAGCCGTGGTTTGCCAACACGGTGTTCGTAATCATTGCCGATCACTGCGCTTCAAGCGCGGGCCGTACGTCGCTGCCGGTCGACCGTTACCACATTCCGTGCATTGTTTATGCACCCGGGCTCGTGCGCCCTGCATTTATTAATAAGGTGTGTTCGCAAATAGACGTTATGCCTACTGTGCTGTCTCAGTTTGTGAAACCCACGAAAGCACGGTTTGCCGGCAGCAATATTCTGTCGCCCCGTTATAAGCAGCGTGCCTTCATGGCAACGTATCAGGATTTGGGTTACTACGAAAACGGCCGGCTTACTGTGCTGTCACCCGTTCGGCGCGTAACGCAATTCCGCGTTCTTCCCGATGCCGGCGGCCATCGTGAAGAGCCGGTAAGCAAGCCCGATAGCCGGCAAGTGCGCAGTGCCGAGGCTTATTATCAGTATGTAAACCTGTATTTAAAGATACGCTAAACTCTTGCAAAAGCCCGTATTTCATACCCGGAGATGCGGGCTTTTGCAAAAAATATATAAGAAAAATGTACAAAACCGTTGTTGTATACAGCAAAAGGGTATATCTTTGCATATAGTAACTTGTTTTTAATTATTTATATAGTATTACTTAAAAACTTTATTTACGTTTTATGAAAAAGTTAATTTTAGTATTCCTTATGGGTCTCTTCTTCGCGTCAGGTGCACAGGCACAGGTATCGGTTGCAGAGCCTGAGTTCGCAGAACAAACCCTTCTTCTGACATCAAACAGCAAGGGAACCCTTCTCACAAGAGAGAACGGAACCGTAAAAACCAAGGCAGGGGCAAGCCTTTACCTTACCGGAATAGGCAAGGTAAAATCGCGTTTAACCGTTGCCGGCACCACATCGAAGAGCACGGTACAGGGTGGACGCACCACGCGCCTTATTGTGAAGGCCAAGGACAACGCTACCGACCCGCAGTCGTTCATCAGCATTTTTAAGTTCGAAGTAAAGGGAAAGGAACGCCGTTATCAGCTGGCCGAGTCGGGAACACTGTCAAAAACCGAGTCGAATAACCTGTCGAGTGTCGACTATGACGCCAAACGCTACGGCAAAAACTCATACTATCTGGTTCTGAACGACCTTGAACCGGGCGAGTATGGCATCGTTATCGGCGACCCTAATACGGAGAATACCAAAAACGGTATGAAGGTAACGACCTTCACCGTGAAGTAAATTCTTATCGCTCGAGCCCCTTTTTTCGTGTGCTCGTGCCCCCTAAGTTAGGGGGCTGGGGGTCTGAACGATGAATGAAGCCTCCCTTTTTTCGTGTGTACAAGCCCCCTAAGTTAGGGGGCTGGGGGTCTGAACGGTAGCCGAAACCTCCCTTTTTTCGTGTGCACGTGCCCCCTAAGTTAGGGGGCTGGGGGTCTGAACGGTAGCCGAAATCTCCTCCAACCTCACTAAACGGCGTAATGCCCTGTACGTTTTTCACGCGTGCAGGGCATTACTTTTCTCTTGTCTGGGCTGGAGAATTAATAGTTTTTCCCTCGTATTTTTATTTGACTGGATAGTAGAATGAGGTTGTTCAGACCCCCATCCCCCTAACTTAGGGGGTATGTACCCACCGATTAGGGGGCACGTACCCACCGATTACGTCAGGCCATTCCGGTATCTTCTCCGAACGATTACAGGCTGACGAATCCCCTTTCTGCCGTATAGGTCATTGTGTGGCGGCCGTCAGCAGCGTTGTTGACGGCCGTCACACCCATCGTTCGGCGGTCGCCGTACGCACTGCTGACGGCCGTCGAACACTGACGTTTTCAGAACAACGCGACGGGCACTACCACATAACAGTTTACGTATTTAAGGCTTGGCAGACTGACAATTAACCGTATCTTAAATAGCAAAAAGAAGTATTCCTTATCGCATAAAAGTTAGGGGGACGGTGAGAAACCAATGTGGGGATATTTTTAATATGGTACAGCATATCTCCGTAATCAATGTTAGGGCAGAGGGTTTCTATTGTCGCAGTCGCTCCCTGAGGCTGCTGCTCTTTCGCAAATAAGCCATTAGCAGAAGCACACTAAGGAAGCCGATGCCGAGCGATACGAGGTAAGAGACCGACGCAAACGTGTCGTAGAGGCCGTGAAGCGTGGCCGGAATGGCAAGGGCAAGCGTGTAAAGCACCTTGCGATAGCGCGGATAAAGGCCGGCCATACCTACAAAATAGCCCGCCATACCGCACCAGATGGCGTGCAAAAAGGGCAGTGACGTGAGGCGGGCAATGTTTAAAACAAAGGCTGTTACATAATCGGCCTGCATGTTTACCGATGTCTGGTATTCTACACCCTCAAATACACCGAAGGCTATTCCGGCCATCAGGCCGTAGTAAACCATCGTCTGGGGGAGCAGAGGCTCGCGTGCACGCCGTTCGATAATGAGCAAAGGCAGCATCTTTGCCAGCTCTTCGGTAACACCTACACCCAATATAAACCCTATAACACTGAAGGGAAAGGGAGCGTGTGTAAAAATATAGAAGAAGTTAAGGCGGTTTAATCCCGAAAAAATGACGAAAACACCGGCCTGCGTTAAGAAAAAGGTTGACGCGGTTGTCTTCCACGAAACCTGTCGCGTGCGGAAGAAATAGGCAAAGAACAAGCCCCAAATCAGGGCGAAATAAAGCGATATGACATAGAAGGCAAGGTAACCGCCGACGGGAAAGAGCATAATAACCGACAGTCCAAGCCCCACTGTGGCCAGGGCAAGCAGACGCTTATCCTCCATCAACCGGTGCGCCGTGAGGTCGGCATGAGGATATATAAATTCGGCCCCTACGTGGGCAAGCTGTTTCGACAACGAGCCTCCGCTGACAGCTTCGGCATGTATTCCGCGTGCCTTGAGCAGCTCTTCGACGGTTCCTTCGCGGCCTGTTGCAGCGTCGCGTGCCTTATCATGCAGCAGCAAACGGCCCTCACGCACGAACGATGCCACCGTTTGCTCATCGTAAGGACCATAGTCGCGCATGTTCCGTGTAACGATAATCATCTGTCTTTGTTTTTAATTTGTGCAAGCAAATATACGAAAAAATCTGTCTTCTGTCACGAAACGGGCACGGGAAAGGCCTTTTTGACTGATTCTTTTGTTAAATTTATGGAAAGTGGAAAGGCGTATGGGAGTTTTGCCTATCTTTGCAAACAAGCTATAAAACTGTTGGGAAATGAAGAAATTTTTGTTGAAAATCCAGAAAACGGCCGGCCTCCACGGCCCGGCTTTCGGCAGGAAAAGGGGGAGGAAGATTGCACACGGTGCTCTTGTTGCCGTGCTTTCAGTGTTGGTATTTGCCTCTTGTACGGCACTGGGAATATCGTCGGGAGCGGCACTTAACCGCATACATCAGGGGCAAACGCCCGAGGAGGTGCACGCCATTATGAAGTGCCAGCCCGATTATCGCCGCTTTACCGAGGACGGTCTGGAGCAGTGGGAGTATCGCTTTAACCAACAGCAGAACGGCGATTGCGACGTGGTTCTGATCAGTTTCCGCAATGGCCGCGTGGCGTCCATGGAAACATTTCCCTATGTTGCGCCCCGCCATCGCGGGCCGATGAGGCGGTAATTCACGGCTCAGGCATTGCAGAGGGTGGAGCTTTACACGGTTTTCCGTTGTATGTTGCGCCATCCGCGGCCATGAAAGGTGCCTTTCTCAGGTTTGAACGGTATCATCCTTAAGATTGAATAGAATCATCCCTGGGTCTGGATAGTATTATCCCTGGGTCTGGATAGTATCATCCTTACCCTTGGATAGTACTATTTTCGTGCCGGATTTACACCATCTTTCGTATCCCTGTACATAGTTTTTGCCATGTCATAACGCAAAATCCCTGCCACGGTTTTGTCCGTAGCAGGGATTGTTGATATTGTGCTTTGTA
>CALIIG010000160.1 GCA_938018155.1 uncultured Prevotella sp. | reverse complement strand
TTTCTGCAAGTGGCCGACCTCAATTCCGCAAAAAACGCTCAACATCCGGCGTATCATCTGCTGTTGTGCCTTTAGGCTTACGTTCGATTGCTCGGCACCAAGGCGTTCCGCTTTCACGTTTTCATAGTCGCTTGTAGCCGCTGTACCGCCTTTCAGCATGGCAGCGAGCTTCTGTTCGCTCGACAGCAACAGCTCCTTTACATCGTTGTTAAGCTTAATTTGTTCATCGAGGAGCAAGAGCGAAAAGTACATTTCGTTGACCCTTTTTCGCACCTGATACAGGGTTACTTCGTTCTGAACCTCTTCTATTTTCCCTTTCCGGGCGGCTATTTTGCGCTGACTGCTGATAGCACCACCGTCGTAAAGGGTTTGCCGTACATCAATCTCCGCTCTGTATTGCTGCTTCTTAAGGCCCTCCATATTCAGCCCCATCCGTCGCAATGCCCCTTGCATGCTCCCGGGCCATGCGGCAACATCGCTTTGGTAAGTGGCCTGTGCCGATGCCGTTACCTGGGGCAACCATCCTTTTTTAATATTCTTTACCGTTAGACTGGTTGTCTGTTCTATCAAGTCATACCGTTTAATAACGGGATAGTTCTTCTCTGCAGCCCGCTGACACTCGTCCAAAGTCTGTGCCCGTATCGTAGTAGCAAGGGCTGCCAATGAGAATATTAATATTTTCTTTTTCATATCATTTCCTTTCCAGTTGCATTTGCAAAGATAGGTTTATTGTCATGCAGTATGCTTGTTCATTACACGGAATTAATAGTTATATTGTACGATTTATGTATTATATCGCCCAATATTAATAAATATAATGTTAGATTTACAAGCAAATCATACAATATAGCAATTATGACAGAAGCTAAAGGCATCAATGCGCTTTCCATGGAGAGTATCAATATTGACGAACTCATGCAGCAACCTGAGCAGGAACGTATCATGATGAACGACGAATTCGTACTCGTTATTGGCGGACACCTGCAAGATACCCGCTTTCTTGAAGAGGGAAAAATTTACCAAATGGTTGAACCTCGTTTGGTACTTGCCATGAAAGGACACGCCGACCTCTGCGTGAATCTTCAGGATTGTCATATTGAACAGGGTTCCGTCATGCTTCTTCCCACCGATACTATCGTTGAAATAAAAGAAATATCGGCCGATGCACGCGTCGTAGCCATCGTGTTCAGAGACGGTATTGACGTCATGGATGAGATTGTTATTAACAGCTCTCCCGCCGATTTCGACTACCTGTTACGTATGGTTTACCTCACATGGGACGTGCTGCAGATTAAGCCATACAGAGCTAAAACCGTACAGAACCTGTTGCAAGCCATCGTCTCTGACGTTCAATACATCAACGAAATTGAGGCCGAAAGCATCAAGTATAAGTCTACATCACGCACCCAGGACCTTTTTATGCAGTTTAAACGACAGGTGCACCGGCATTGCACCAGGGAGCGGTCCATTCCCTTTTATGCCGAACAGCTCCATGTAACGCCTCATCATCTCTCGGCTATTGTTAAGAAAGCGAGTGGAAAGAGCGTCATGCACTGGGTGAATCGGGCAACTATTCAAGAGGCAAAAGTGCTTTTAAAGACTGATCATGCCATGGGATACGAAATAGCCGGTCGCCTGCATTTCCCCAATGCATCGGCCTTTTCCAAATTCTTCAAACGCGAAACGGGAATGACGCCACGCGAGTATCAGGAAAAGACGAAACAATGATGATGACAGCATAACTACAACAGCAGGCCGGCATTCCTGTTCAACGATATTCCTTCCACGGTATGCACATTTAACGGAAATATCAGAAAACAAGGGCAGTCCCTGCACCGGAACTGCCCTTTTACATCCAAACGTATATTCTCTCAAATTCTGTTTATCAAGCCATATCTTCAATGCGCAACAGCAAATTAATCGTGCGGATTGTTGTTGTCCATCCATTTGATAACAGCTACAAAGGCTGCACACATTGCGCAAATGGTTGTCATGTTCAACATTATGGTTTCTCCTTTCACTCTTTTAAAATGTTATCCCTGCCCGGCATGGCTGTCACAGCTGGCCGGAACAGTAAATCTTTTCCTCAGATTCTTTCTAATGTCTTAAAAACAAGTTCTCTTATCACAAGAGAACAGAGTTCAATCAAGTTACAAATGTTGATATAAAACCTAAATTTCTATTTCAAGCTTTTTGAATGTCTTTGTTGCAAAGGTAGGGCGGAAAAGGAAAACACACAACAATATGGCAGCCTTTTTCAGCTTTATTGGCTGAATTGATGATTTAAATCAATTGAAGAAATGTGTACCTGTTATATAATAAGGTGTAACCTTACCTTGCGGCACGCATGCGGAACGGGGGCAGCGGAGCACTGGCACGCGCATACGAAAGCAGCGTAATTTCAAACTTAAGCACCGAGAAACCCGGTATGCTTTTCGAACCTGTCTTGCCATAAGCCAGCGTCCAGGGGATGTAAACCTCCCACTTGTCGCCAATGTGCATATGCTGAAGAGCCGTTGCAAAGCCGTCAACCAGGCCGCTGACGGCCAGGTGTGCCACTCCGGCGGTGGCATCGGTAGTGCCTGAGGGCGACGTGGTATCGAAAACAAGACCTGCCGGATACGATGTCGACGGCAGCAGCTGACCCGTATAACGTATGCTCACCGAATCGGTACTGAGCGGGCATCCCGAGCCCGTTCCGGCCTGTTTAACGTGTACGGCGATATAGCTGGTGTTGGGCACGCTGAGCGAATCTTCTATCGAATAGCTCTTCAGCAGCTTCCACGACGTATCGCCGGCGGTGATATGGCCTTGCGTTTCGGTATAAAGTTTGTTCCAGTAAGTCTGGTTTTTATTCTTCCAGTCGGGATATTCCTCCTGCGTTTCGTCCGTTTCCGAGCAGGCAGTAAACAGCAATGGCATAGCCAGCAGCATGGCAGCCGCTATGGCTTGCGTGCTGCGCACCACACCTTTACCCAGCTTCGGGAAATTTATTATTGTTTTCATCAGTCTGCGTTTTTACCTTTTAACACGCCTTTATGCTTTGTCAAGTGTAGTTCCGAGCCAATAAGGTAATATCTTAACTCCTTATAACTCCATAACTCCCCTTAACTCCTTCTAAGCCTTTTTGATTTTTTACCTTTTTAATTTTTTACTTTTCAAAGCTCTTTTATCGCTTTGGCCACTTTCTTCAGCACCGATGTGATGCTTACACGGTCCTCAATAATGCCGCGCAAATCGGTGATGTTTACGCGCTCCTGCGCCATCGAGTCGCGATAACGCAAGGTTACTGTGCCGTCCTCGAGCGTCTGACCGTCTACCGTTACGCAGAACGGCGTTCCTATTGCATCCTGCCGACGGTAACGCTTGCCGATAGAATCCTTCGCCTCGATGTGCGTGGTGAAGTGGAATTTCAGCTCATCAACAATCTCCTGTGCCTTTTCAGGCAGTCCGTCTTTGTTCACCAACGGCAGCACGGCACATTTGATAGGTGCCAGAGCTTCGGGCAAATGCAGCACCACGCGCGTCGAACCGTTCTCCAGTTGCTCCTCATCATAGCTGTGGCACATCACAGAAAGGAACATACGGTCAACGCCAATCGACGTTTCAACATCGTACGGAACATAGGCCTCGTTGGTGTCGGGGTCGAAGTATCGCATTTTTGTGCCCGAGAATTTTTCGTGTTGCGACAGGTCGTAATTGGTACGGCTGTGAATGCCTTCAACCTCCTTGAAGCCGAAAGGCATGCGGAATTCGATGTCGGTAGCGGCGTTGGCGTAGAACGCTAACTTCTCATGGTCGTGATAACGGTAGTTTTCATCGCCCATGCCGAGGGCCTCATGCCATGCCAGACGCGCCTTTTTCCAGTAGTTAAACCACTGCATTTCGGTGCCGGGCTGGCAGAAAAACTGCATCTCCATCTGCTCAAACTCGCGCATACGGAATACAAACTGGCGGGCCACAATTTCGTTACGGAAGGCCTTTCCAATCTGTGCGATACCGAAAGGCAGCTTCTGACGCGTGGTCTTTTGCACGTTCAGGAAGTTCACAAAGATGCCCTGGGCGGTTTCAGGACGCAGGTAAACCTTGTTCGTTGCAGCGGCCTGCGAACCGAATTCGGTCGAAAACATGAGGTTAAACTGGCGTACATCGGTCCAGTTTTTGGTGCCACTGATGGGGTCTGCAATCTCTTCATCAACAATAATTTGCTTCAGTTCGTCGAGGTCGGGCCCCTGCATGGCTCTGGCATAACGCTCATGCAGTGCGTCGCGTTTGGCCTGATGTTCGAGCACGCGCGGGTTTGTGGCGCGGAATTTAGCCTCATCAAAGCTGTCGCCAAAACGCCTGGCGGCCTTGCTTACCTCTTTGGCTATCTTCTCTTCGTATCGTGCAATCTGGTCCTCAATGAGTACATCGGCGCGGTATCGCTTCTTCGAGTCGCGGTTATCTATCAGCGGATCGTTGAAGGCATCAACGTGGCCCGAAGCCTTCCACACCGTGGGATTCATGAAAATAGCGGCATCAATGCCCACGATATTGTTGTGCAGCAGAACCATCGAGTCCCACCAGTACTTTTTAATATTGTTTTTCAGCTCCACGCCGTTGGGGCCGTAGTCGTAGACTGCCGCCAGTCCGTCGGGGTAAATATCCGAACTTGGGAACACGAAACCGTATTCCTTACAGTGACTTACAATCTTCTTGAAACTGTCTTCTGCCATGTCTCTTATCTTGTTTTTTGAGCGATAGCGAAACAAAAATGTGCTTCGCCCCACCGCATTGTTCTTTCTATATTGGTATAATTCGGTGGCAAAGATACTATATTTTTCTATCTTTACGGCGTAAAGACGGTTAATCTTTCAGATTAGTCGGGTTATTTTTCTCTGCCTTTACAGCTATGGCGGCTGCGCGTGCAATCTGTTTTAACCGGGCCGTAAGGGTTTTTTATTACAATTATAGCGATTATCTTCGCATAAAAAGTCATTAAAGAGATTTCGGCCTGACCGTGCAAAACAATGGCCAAACCTGCTGTTCGTATTTACGAATGAAACGTAAACGCAGAATCAAATAAGCGTATTGCCCGCTCACTCTTACGTTATTGCGCAGCCGTTACGCCACGAAGGTCGTTGTGCGACGGCCGCCGGCAGCGCGTACGACGGCCGTCACACCCATCGTACGGCGGCCGTCAGCAATGCGTACGGCGGCCGCCGTACATTCAGCGTTACGCCGCTAACGCGCAGGATATATAAGGCGGTGGCGCGGGTACGTGCCCCCTAAGTTAGGGGGTTGGGGGTCTGAACAATGGCACACACTGTGGTTGTATACCGTAAACACCAGTGCTTCCTTCGCGCTGTAAAAGGATAGGACGGATAACATACGATATAAAAAAGGTAAGAGCTTTGTCGGTATTGCACATGAAGTGCGGTTGTTCAGACCCCCAGCCCCCTAACTCAGGGGGCACGTACACCCTCAATACGTAAAGCGAAGAGGGTTGTTCAGTCCCCCAGCCCCCTGAGTTAGGGGGCTTGTGCACGATGTAATCGTCATCGTGCGACGGCCGCCGGCATCGCGTACGACGAACGTCGAACAACGTGTATGGCGGCCGTCGTACGCGCTGCTGACGGCCGCCGAACCTCAACAAATCAACAATAAC
>CALIIG010000159.1 GCA_938018155.1 uncultured Prevotella sp. | reverse complement strand
AATGGCAAGCAAACAGCGTGGTTGTTGAAGCGAATGCACGCAGCGTTTTGAGCGGACGCACGGGCCGTGCGTCCCTACATGCGCCATGCACGCAACGAGACAAGGAAAGCAAAAACAAAACAAAACAATATTTACCCTATAAATTAGAGATTATGAACAGAGAACAGAAAGAAAGACTACATTACATTGCTCCTCGGTGCACTGTCGTACCCATAGAGGAAGAAGGTTTCATCTGTGTGTCTCCACAGTTCGACCCTGCAGGCTCGACCACAGAGGCCAACTACGACGACAAGGGCGAACACGACATGGGAAGCGTGTACTTCGGAGACGAGAGCACCGTCGCGCCAGCAAAGAAGAATAATGGTTTGTGGGAGGAAGAAGAGTGAGTCTCCTCCCCCTCCTCCCTTGAAGAGGGAGGCCAAGCCTGCGGGCTAACTATGATTTAAGTATAATGAATTTAGATTTAGAAGAAATGAAAAGAAAGACATTGATAAGAACAGGACTGCTGTTCATGGCGGCAGTGCTCTTTACCGCTTGCAGCAGCAACGATGACAACAAAGAGAACAACGGAACGGACGACGGCAAGAAAGTGAACATCGCGAATGCCGTGACATTCAAGGTAGACTTTGCCGACTATAACGCCGAGCGGGAAGTAGGCGTGACGCGCGCCGGCAACCAAGATGAGAAGATAGGCCAACAAGTCATCGGTCTTGGTAACCGCATTCTTGCTCAGTGCACACTGCAGCGCGACACGACGAAGCAGCTGAAGACCATAGCCACGCGTGCCCTGCCCGACGACACCTACACCATGCTGGCCTACGACCACACGACCCACGCCTTCTGTGGCACGATGTCGGGTACCGTCACGGGCGGTAACTTCCGCTATGCAGGCTATGAGTCGATAGAAATCCCCGCAGGCACCTACGACTTCGTGCTCTTTAACAGCAAGGTCAGCCGCAGCGGCAATCTGCTCACCGTGACGCGGGCCAACGCCGGCGACGCACTCATCGGGCGTACCACGGGGAAAGTAATCCCTGCCTCGCCTCAGCATCAGTTAGTAAGCTTCACGATGAAGCACGTGGCTGCCAAGGTAAAGCTGAAGCTCACAGGCTATATGAGCTTCTCGGGTGTTGCAGCTACACTGACCTCTATTAATGCCACGGATATCCCCTCCTCCTCCATCTATGATGCTTCCACGGGTACATGGTCACTCGGCACGGGTGCAGCCGTATCCGAGAATATCACTTACGGGGCTAATCCCGAAACGGCAACTCTTTCGGAAATCTATACAGCCTTGAGCAATAAAGATTTATTCTTCATGCCCTCCACCGATATATCGAAGCTAAAGCTCACTTTCACCGCCGGTAGCATCTACAACTTGAATATGGCCGGTGCAAACCTACCCTTTGTCCCGGCGACACCGCTGCAATTAGACCAAAACGGCTCTTATGTGCTCAACGTCAACTTGATATACCGCTTTCTCTACCTCATGAGCGACGGCACTATAGGTCTTATTGACAAAACTACCTTCGGCGGCGGAACAAAGACTCCCATCGCAGTGATATTAAGCCGAAGCAAACGAATGGCTATAGCCCTACATGATGTTAACAATGGAGCACAAATACAGTGGAGTACTGTAAGGAGATACTCGAATCGGTATTCGGGTTCTTTAAGCGACCACCTTTCTTCCTCTCGCTCCACAAGCGGCTTAGATGAAACATGGGATGCCAATTTCACATTCCCTTTGGTACCAGGCTCAAAGGTAAAAGCGACAAATCCACTCTTCCCTGCTTTCAATGCTGCGGCAGGATACTATCCCGGGGTAGCCTATACTGGCTCACCTGCCTTAAAATGGTACTTGCCATCGTTTAGCGATTTTGCAGTGATGCTTACTGCGTTAGGCTTCGGCCATACATATATTTGGCCTTACAAATGGTATTGGGGTTTGGCCAATACTGCGTTTACACAAGTGGGTGGCACAAGATTCGCACCACAGGTTATAACTGGAGGAAAAAGCTATTGGACGAGCTCTGAACTTGACGTAAAAAGAGCTGGAATGGTAAATCCAAATTATGGAAACCTACGTTTTGAAGATTCCCCTTATAGGGGTAACAAGCAGGCTACTGAATATGTCCGTGCGTTCGCAAAATATTAATCTGACAAGCAACATATACAAGGCTTCCGCCACGTGCGGAGCCTGATATATAATCTATTATTTTATGATTGCTGTCTGGTAAAAGACTATCACAACTGACAATGACCCTGAGTTCGCAGCGCATAAGCTGATTACCCAATATTTGGGAATTGTTGTTTACTTTGCCGACCCAAAGGCATCATGGCAGAAAGGGGCGAATGAAAATGCGAATAAGCTCACGAGGTAATACATACCAAAGCAGGCGAACTTCGATGATTTCACAAATAAAAAGATTGCAATGATACAGAAGGAAATAAGCAGAAGACAGAGACAAAAACTAAATTTTTAAGCAACAAAATGCGAGTTTTACAAAAGAATAATTCTGCACTTGCTGGTCGACTCTACGCATGAGTACAATAAATAAAAAAATGCTCAGTGAATACTTCAGCAAACATCAAAAAATAAATTTGAGACTTGCTAACGACTTAGCAAAGGCAAAAAAATAAATTTGAGACTTGCTAACAACTTAGCAAACGCCAAAAAAATAATTTGGGACTTGCTA